>JAKAMS010000073.1 GCA_021812745.1 Bacteroidota bacterium
ACTCACTGACCGTCAGCAAGAAATTCTTGATTTCATTCAGATTTACGCCAATCATAACGGCTACCCCCCAACTTACCGGGAAATAGGAAAACAATTTAACATTGTGAGTACTTTCGGTGTCAAACGGCATATTGATGCATTGGTTAAAAAAGGATTCCTCTCAAATGAGAGCAAGACCAGCAGAACCATAGCGCTCGTTGAGAATGCATTAAACAAGTCAAAACAAATTCTCGATAATATGATAGGAATCCCGATTGTTGGTAGAGTTGCCGCAGGTCAGCCGATACTTGCAGAAGAAAATATTGAAGGAAATGTTTTAGTGGATGCCGCTTTATTAAATAAGAGAAACGATTGTTTCGGATTAAAAGTCCGGGGCGATAGTATGATCAACGCGGGAATTCTTGAAAATGACTTGGTAATTGTTTCTCCTCAAAAAAATGCATCGAATGGAGATATTGTTGTTGCGCTTCTTCAAGACGAAGCAACAATGAAAAGATTCATTGCAAAGGATAACAAAATTTATTTGATGCCTGAGAACGAAAAATATAACCCGATTGAAATTGCAGACCGGGAAGATTTTTCAATCATTGGAAAAGTAATCGGTGTTTTTAGAACTTATAACTGATGAATGGAGAAAGAAAATGAAATCACTGCTGTTCACATCGGCAATTAGAAATAGAAATAGAGTAAAATTTTTATACGGTTTCGAGGAGATAAACTTGGAACCTTATTACATCGCAAAAAATAAAAATGGTAAGAAAGTTCTCTATGGTAAAGTGAGTTCTACCAATGAAATTAAAATGTACGAGTATGAAAAGATGAGCAATATCAAAATTTTCTCATTCGAAAAATTTTCTCCGGTTATTCCAATAATACCAAGATATAATTAGAGTAAAAAATGGCACCACGATTAAAAAGAGAACGAGTTGATTACCTTATAGACCATTTATGGCAGCACGGATATTTGACTCTAAGCAGAAAATTCGGCAAATATCTTCCAGCCCCGCCATTAATGGGTGAATACGAAGTTGACGCAGTTGCAAAGTATAAAAAGAAAATTGCTTTGGGGTTGACTGTTACAGATGATGAATTAAATGACCACTCATTCTTGAGCAAGCTGGATTTTTTAGCAAACTACTCTGCCCGCTTTCCTCAAAATAGAATTACTCTTTTTCTTGGAGTACCATATAACTCGCTTGTTAAGGCATCTCTCCTAATTTCTTCTCTTGATGAAGCGACTCAAAAGCATATCAAAATTATAACCATACCAGAGCAATCATAGAAATAATTTTTACCTTAAATTTTGCTTAAAATCTCTAAACTTAGTTTACCTTGACATTTACACGCATGGGAACTATTTTTTCGAGCCAAAATTTGAGGACGACAAGATAAGTTGGCTACAAAGCTAAGTGCCGCTGATAAAAAATTAGTTGAAGATGTAAAAGCAAAAGGCAACATCCCTCAGCATATCGCATTAATAATGGATGGAAACGGTAGATGGGCTAAGAAAAGAAGCATGCCCCGTGTTGCCGGACATCAGCGCGGTGTTGAATCGGTTCGGCAAGTTGTTGAAACATGTATAGGACTTGGTGTAAAAATTCTTACTCTTTATACTTTTTCTACAGAAAATTGGAACCGCCCTAAAGATGAAGTCTCTACATTGATGCGCTTGATTGTTAGAAGTCTTCAGAACGAAACAGATGAATTGAACAGTAATAATATTAGATTAACGACAATTGGAGATACTTCATCTCTGCCGAATATAGTCCAAGATGAATTGAAAGCTGCATTGCATAAAACATCTAATAATAGTAGAATGATTTTAAACCTTGCTCTTAGTTATAGCGGACGATGGGAACTTGTTGAGGCAGTTAAAGATATAAGCAAACAAGTAATTGCCGGAAAGATAAGACCAGAGGAAATAACTGAAGAAACAATTTCTGGAAATCTCTCGACAAAAGGGCTACTTGAGCCGGATCTATTAATTAGAAGCGGCGGAGAATTTAGAATTAGTAATTTTTTGCTTTGGCAGATTGCTTATTCAGAAATCTTTATTTCAGATGTTTTATGGCCGGATTTCAGGTGCAAACATTTGATAGAGGCAGTTAAAAATTTTCAAAAGAGAGAAAGAAGATTTGGTTTGGTTAGCGAACAACTATCGAGCAAACAGATAAAAGAGCATAATGATAAAACACACTCCCAAAAAGTGGCTAAAGCTTAGTCTAATCTTATTACTTATTACATTAGCCGAAGTTTATCCGCAAACGCAAAAGATTAATTACAAAGTCCTTGGTATTTCTGTTATTGGAAATAAGTCTGCAGATGCCGCTACTATTATTGCAAATACAGGATTGAAAGTTGGGGATGAAATTTCCATGCCCGGCGACCAAACCAATAATGCAATAAAACGATTATGGAATTTGGGAATTTTTCAAGATGTACAAATTTTAATAGAGAAGAAAATTGAAAATGGCGTTTTTCTTCAATTGAAAGTTCAAGAGTATCCCCGCCTCGAGAAAATTGTTTTGAACGGCAATGATGAAATAAGCAGCGACGCGATAGACAAAAAAATAAATATAGTCCGCGGACAAACTCTAAAGCCGCAAGAAATAGCACGGCTTGTAAATAAAATTAAATCACTCTATGATGACGACGGCTATCTGAATGCTAAAATATTACCAGGTTACTATTCATTTTTCCATGCTGATACTGTAGATGAAGAATTAAACGTAACATGGCGAGATGAAAAAGATTTTTCCAAAGAATTCAAAACAACATACAAACTAGACAAAAGTTCCTCTCTAAATTCGGTTGCAAAGATAAAAGACCGCACTGTTGTTATGTTGAATATCACTGAAGGCGATGAAGTTACAATCGAACATATTAAGTTTCATGGCAATAAAGCATACCCGGATGATGAACTAATCAGCCAGTTTGACGAGACAAAAGAACCAAAGTGGTGGAAATTCTGGTCTTCTCCAAAATTCAAGAAAGATAAATTTGAAAAAGATAAAGAACTGCTGACTAATTTTTATAGAAAGAATGGCTACAGAGATTTTGTTGTCCTACGCGACAGTACGGTTTTTTCCGAAGACAAAAAACATCTTGATGTGTTGATTGATGTTTACGAGGGCGAGCAATACAAAGTTAGAGATATCATTTGGGAAGGCAATACCGTTTATCCTTCTGAAGAATTAACCGCACGTCTTGCTTTTAAGAAGGGCGATGTTTTCGATTATGAAAAATTCAATCAGAATCTTCATTACAACGAAAAACAAACGGATGTATCTTCGCTATACCAGGATAACGGATATCTTGGGTTCCAGCTTGATGCTAAAGAAGAAAAAGTTGCCCCAGATTCAATTGATATCAGAATTAAAATTAATGAAGGAAACCGTTTTAAAGTTGGCAAAGTTGATATTACCGGCAACGATAAAACAAAAGATAAAGTTATTCGCCGTGAACTCTACACAATACCGGGCAGTTACTTCAGCCGCGGTTATATTTTAAGAAGTCTTCAGCAGCTTGCGAATCTTCAGTATTTCAATTCCGAAGCTCTTTATAAAACCGGAGTTGACTACAGACCGGCTAACGACAGCATTGTAAATATTATTTACAAAGTCGAAGAAAAATCGAGCGACTATTTAAATGCTTCTGTTGGATACAGCGGAGCGTTTGGTTTTAGCGGTGCTATCGGTTTTACTCTATCTAATTTTTCTCTTGCCGAACCGCTTCAAATGGGCGGCGGACAAATTCTAAATTTCAACTGGCAATTTGGCGTTGGAAATTTTTACAGAACTTTCTCTCTTGGTTTTACAGAACCATGGTTTATGGATACACCTACTTCACTTGGATTCGATCTGTTCGATACTCGTCAAAGATATGTTTACGATCTTCAACAGTCCGGTGTTACTCTAAGAGTGGGAAAAAGATTAACATGGCCAGATGACTTTTTCTATATCCAAGGCACAATGCGTTTTCAGTATAACGATGTTATTGACGGCGCAGGATATTACCCCACTGGTTTATCTCGGCAGTATACGTTAGGTTCAACAATAACAAGAACTGATATTGATAATCCTATCTTTCCAACGCGCGGTTCTAAAATTATGCTGAGCGGTGAACTTTCCGGCGGTCCTTTCTTACCGGGTAACGTTGACTATTACAAAATGCTATTAAAAGCTGAATGGTACAGACCTTTATTTAGGAGTAATAGATTTGTACTTTACACTTCGGTTGATCTGGGTTATATTGGAACATTAAAAGACAACACACCAATTCAGCCGTTTGAATATTTTTACATGGGTGGAAACGGATTGATAATTGCAACAACGCCTTTACGCGGATACGAAGACAGAAGTTTGGGTCTAAGAGACCCTCTTTCAAACAATGTGAGAGGCAGCAGCGTGATGGCAAAATATACAACAGAATTTAGAGTGGCATTAGCCATGGAACCAATACCAATTTATTTACTTGCTTTTGCAGAGGCAGGTAATGTTTATTTGGATATGAAAAATACCGATTTGTTCAATCTGAAACGCTCAGTTGGTATCGGTGCTAGAATATTATTAAATCCGATTGGTTTAATCGGTTTCGATTATGGATATGGATTCGACCGCAGAAGTGTTGACGGAATGGATCCGCAATGGCTGTTCCACTTCCAATTTGGAAAAGGTTTTTAACAAACATTAAAATAGAGGTAACCGTGAAAAGAATTATCGTATTTGCATTAATTGTTTTTTCTACATCGCTTTTTGCTCAAACACAAACAACTCAACCAACACCTTTAAAAATAGGATACGTTGATTCTGAAGTTATTCTTGCTCAGTATCCAGAAGCTATAAAAGCTAAAGCCGATCTTGACGGATTAGTTGCTAAATGGAGAAAAGATTTAGACAGCATGAAGACAGACATTCAAAAAATTTCCGATGACTATCAGAAACAAGCAAAAACTATGAAGCCTGAAGAAGTTAAAGCTGCTGAAGCAAAGTACGGCGAAAAAGTACAAAGAGCGCAGCAATACCAAGATTCAAAATTCAATCAGCCAAACGGCGAATATTTTGTAAAACAAGATCAATTTATGAAACCGATTAAAGAAAAAATCTTCAAAGCTATTGATGAAGTCTCTAAAGAAGAAAACATGCAATTTGTTTTTGATAAAGCCGGAGAAGTAATTCTTCTTAAAGCCGATCCTCAGTTCGATATTACTTACAAAGTTCTCGATCTACTTAAAAGAGGTAAAAAATAATTACCGGGGAGTTCAAAATGAAAAAGACCGGATTAGTTCTATCATTAATTCTGTTTGCTGTTTTTACACAAAAGCTTAATGCACAGCTTAAGATTGGTTATGTTGACAGCGATACAATAATGAAACAGCTTCCCGATGCTCAAGACGTGCAGAAAAAACTTGACGCTATGGTTAAGGAATGGCAGGAAGAACTTTCTAAAATGGAAAGGGATTGGAAAGCCAAATACGATGATTACGACAAGCGTAAATTAATTTTGAGCGAACAGAAACGTGTTGAAATTGAAAAAGAACTCGTAGGTATGGAAGATCAAGTTTCTAAATACCGCCAGGATAAATTTGGCGTTAAAGGAGAACTTTTTCAGAAGCAGGAAGAATTAATGAAACCGATACAGAATAGAATATTTACGGTCATTCAACAAATAGCAAAAGAAAAAGATTATGATTATGTTTTCGATAGAAGCGGCGATATATTGTTCTTGTATGCTAAAGAAGAATATGATCTGACGAAAGAGGTCATCGATAAACTTAAGTGAGAATTTATGAAAATAAATTTGAAATCTGCCGCCGACTTTGTCGGCGGTGTTGTTATCGGCAATCCCGAAATTGAATTAACCGGATTTGCCAAAATCGAGGAAGCAAAAGAGGGCGATTTAACTTTTCTATACCTTCCCTCTTACGAAAAATTCCTCAGCACCACAAAAGCTTCCGCTGTTATAATTGGACCGGAGTTTAAAAAATCCAGAACCGATATTGCTTACATCGAAGTAAAAAAACCATCAGACGCAGTTCAAAAAATCATAACATCTTTCTTGAAGCCAAAAACTAATTTGCGTGGAATTGACCCCAGCGCAGCTATTCATTCTTCCGTTCGTGTCGGTAAAAATGTTGCTATTGGAAAGAATGTTGTTATTGAAGAGGGTTGCTCTATAGGAGATGATTCGATAATCTATCATAACAGTGTAATTCTTGAGAATGTTAAGATCGGCAATAATTGTTTGATCTATCAGAATGTTTCTATCAGAGAAAATTGCATTCTAGGCAACAACATTATTATTCATCCGAATACAGTTATTGGTTCGGATGGATTTGGATTTGTTCCGGATGAAAAAGGCGTCTATCAAAAAGTGCCGCAAATTGGAAATGTAATTTTGGAAGACGATGTTGAACTCGGCTCAAACGTTTCAATTGACCGTGCGGCATTGGGATCTACAATACTTAGAAAAGGCGTTAAGATTGATAACCTTGTTCAGATTGCGCACAACGTTGAAGTAGGTGAAAATACTGTTATGTCTGCACAGGTTGGAATTGCCGGCAGTACAAAAGTTGGAAAGAATTGTATGTTCGGCGGTCAAGTTGGAATTATTGGTCATGCCGAGATTGCAGATCAAGTAATGATTGCAGCACAATCCGGCGTAGCAAAATCAATTAAAAAACCGGGAAAATACTTTGGCTCACCGGCAATCGAATTCAGAGATGCTTTTAAGAAAGAAGCTCATTTAAAAAACCTTGGCACCTATGCAGAAAAAATTAAAAAGTTAGAGGAAAAAATTGCATCTTTGGAAGAGAAAATTTCTGAAATAACATCCAAAGGTAACTGATGCTCGAACTTCAAAGAACGATTGCTAAACCGGTTTCACTTTCCGGAATTGGTTTGCATACCGGCACATCTTGCACAATGACTTTTACACCCGCACCTGAAAACAGCGGAATTAAATTTGTTAGAACTGATTTAGGCGGCAGACCAGAAATTCCAGCCAATGCAGATTTTGTTGTTGATATTTCAAGGGGCACAACGCTCGGTCTTGGCTCGGCTAAAGTTTATACAGTTGAACATGTTCTTGCAGCAATTGTCGGCTTACAAATAGATAACATTACAATTGAATTAGACGGTATTGAACCGCCAATTGGAGACGGAAGCGCTAATCCTTATGTTGAAATATTAACTGATGCAGGATTTGTTTCTCAAGATGCGCCTAAAGATTATCTATTGATTGATCAAACAGTGATGTACCATAACGAAGAAGAACAAGTTGATATTGTTGCCCTTCCTCTTGATAGTTATAGAATGACAGTTATGGTTGATTATCAGAACCCCGTACTGGGAAGTCAGCATACCGGTTTATTCGATCTGGAAAAAGAATTTGTTACAGAGTTTGCCCCCGCCCGTACATTTAGTTTTTTAAGCGAAGTTGAAATGCTGGCAGATAAAGGATTGATTAAAGGCGGCAACATTGATAACGCCGTTGTGATTGTTGACCACGAAATTGACGATGCCGGACTAAAACGTTTGAAAGATAAACTCGGTTTACAAAAAGATTTGACGATGAATCATGAAGGATTCTTGAACAACAATAAATTACGTTTTAAGAATGAACCGGTGCGTCATAAACTTCTTGATTTAATGGGCGACCTTGCATTAATCGGAACGCCGATAAAAGCTCAGATACTTGCCGCACGACCCGGACACAAAGCAAATGTTGAGTTCGCAAAAAAAATCAGAAGTCTTTATCAACAGAAAAAATTAGTTAAGAAATATCAGTTCGTAAAAAAAGAAGGTGTTGTATTAGATGTAAATGCTATACAGAGAATTCTTCCTCACCGTTACCCTTTTTTACTTGTTGATAAAATTGTTGAACTCGATCTTGATAAAAAAGTTGTGGGCGTTAAATCCGTTACAGTCAACGAGCCATTTTTCCAGGGTCATTTCCCAGGTCAACCGATTATGCCGGGTGTTCTGATTGTAGAAGCAATGGCACAGGTAAGCGGAATACTGATATTAAATTCATTCACAGATCCGGAAAATCATCTTGTAATGTTTATGAGCATTAACAATGCTAAGTTTAGAAAACCTGTTGTGCCGGGAGATCAACTATATCTCGAAGCGGAAGTAATACACAAAAAGAGCAAGGTTTTCTCTATAAGAGGACATGCATACGTTGATAATGTTCTTGTTGCAGAAGCAGAATTTATGGGCGCTATTACTAATAAAGAAAATCAAAAAGAAAATTAAAATTATTCTATGAGCAATATTCATCCAACCGCAATCGTAAGTCCTAAAGCTAAACTTTCAAACGATATTATTGTTGGTCCTTTCGCTATCATTAATGACGACGTTGAAATTGATGAAGGATGTGAAATTGGTCCCAATGCAGTTATTTACGATTTCGCAAGAATCGGAAAACGCGTAAAAATTTTCCAGGGAGCTTCGGTTTCAAATTTGCCGCAAGATCTAAAATTCGATAAAGGAAAAACTTTACTAAAAATCGGCGACGATACAACCGTGCGCGAGTTTGCAACTCTTCACCGCGGTACTCACGCTACCGGCGAAACACGCATCGGAAAAAATTGTCTGCTGATGGCATATTCTCATGTTGCTCACGATTGTCACATAGGCGATAATTGTATAATAGCAAATGGTGTTCAACTTGCCGGACATGTGGAAATTGAAGATACAGTTATAATCGGCGGCTTAGCGGCGGTTCATCAATTTAGTAAAATTGGCAAACACGCTATGGTTGGCGGCGGCTCTATGGCTAATATGGACGTTCCCCCGTTCATTATGACTTCCGGTTATCCCGCACGTTTTATGGGATTGAATATTGTCGGTTTGAGACGGAGAGGTTTTTCTAATGAAGAGATAGACGCTATAAAAGAAACATACCGGATCTTTTACAATTCCGGTATGAATCCGGTTGCGGCTAAAGAAAAAATTGTTGAAAAATTTGGAACTCAGCCGCACGTAAAAAGTATTCTCGAATTTATGGAGAAATCAACACGCGGATTAGTGCGTAAATGATTTGGAATTTAATTGACTCCGGCGCCAATACCGGAGCTTATAATATGGAGTTCGATTTAGAACTCGCTCACAAATGCAATCCCGAGGAAGCTTACCTTAGAATATACAGATGGAATCCTTTCTCCATCTCGCTAGGTGCAAATCAAAGTTTCGACGACATAAACCTGGCAAAAACAAATCAAGATGGAATTGATGTTGTAAAACGCCCCACCGGAGGACGCGCGATTCTTCATGCAGAAGAGCTTACATATTCGGTAGTACTTCCACTTAATTATCAATTTTCTCCGCGGGAAATTTATGTTAAAGTCTCAAACGCTTTAATGAGAGGATTGGAAATTTATAATCCACTCTTGGCTAAATCGGAGCTAGAAAATTCCCAGCCCGATTTTCCAAAATTGCTTGAAGAACCATCGGGTGTTTTATGCTTTGCGAGCACCGCCAAGAATGAAGTGAAGTTTAACGGGAAAAAATTGATTGGAAGCGCACAAAGAAAATTGAACAATGTAGTTCTTCAGCACGGTTCAATTTTGTGCGGCACATTTCACAGAAAACTTGTTGATTATCTTAACTGCGATGATGAAACACGCCGGACTCTCTCAT
>JAKAMS010000074.1 GCA_021812745.1 Bacteroidota bacterium
GGCAATAAAATAGCACTGCAGAGTTCGCCATTATTTAATGTTTATTTTCTTCTAATGTATGCGCTAATTTTTGCTTACGGCAATTTATCTGGGGAACGGGGAGAGAGAGAATCGGTAAATACAATTTTAAATACCATAATTAATTCTCTTTTTTGTTTTCTCCTTTTATTAATTATTACTCTCGCTAAATTTAGCGATACAACTGCCATCTCTGAACTAATCAGTTCAATAGTTTTCCTTTTTCTTTCTGTTATTTACTATGAGAAACGAAAAAGTAAATACTCCACGTTCTTTTATGCTATTCTAGGATATACCGCATTAAGCGTTGCAATAGTGAATAGCTTTCCGAAGCCCGATTATTTTGTTTGGTTGAGCTGGCAAAGTATAATCGTGGTTGCAACAGCGCTTTGGTTCCGCTCAAAAATTATAATCGTTGCTAACTTTATAATGTATCTGATAATATTCTTCTCTTATCTAGTGTTGGAAGAAAAAATTGGCGTAACTGCTCTAAGTTTTGGAATTGTAGCATTAATAAGCGCGCGTATTTTAAATTGGCAGAAACACCGGCTCGATCTCAAAACTGATGCTATGAGATTATCTTACCTAGGAGCAATGTTCTTCATATTTCCTTACGCACTCTATCATATAGTACCAAAAGATTATGTTGCTCTTTCTTGGACTATAGTTGCAATTGGCTATTACGTAATGAGTATAATTCTAAAGAATAAAAAGTACAGATGGCTTGCACTCTTAACATTTTTATTAACGGTCGTATATATTCTTTTTGCAGGCACAACAAATTTAGATCCAAGTTACAGAATTATTTCTTTTATGTTTTTGGGAATAGTATTGTTAGTGATTTCAATTTTATACGCTAAACGGAAGAAAGGAAGTGATCTAATAAATAATTAAAAAATACACAAAGTAATGGCGGACATATTCATGAAAAAATTTCTACAAAAGATTCCGGAACAAGTTAAACGCCTATCAATACTTTTGGTTGTTGTGGTGGTTGTCTTTATTGTAGCTCAATCGCTTCTTACTCCTAAAGATTTTGGTCTGATAGGTCATTACCGCGCCACTTCAGTTCAAAACAATGCCAACAAAAAAATGCAGTATGCCGGTCAGGAAGCATGCAGTGACTGCCATGAAGATATGTGGAAAATTAAAAATGCAGGATATCATAAAAATCTTTCATGCGAAGTATGCCACGGACCATCACTTAATCACGTTAATGAACCGGATCAATTCAAACCGGAAAAACCGATGGGAAGAAATTTTTGCCCTGTCTGTCATGAATATAATCCTTCACGTCCAACGGGTTTTCCTCAAATAGTATCTGCATCACACAATCCCAGAAAATTTTGTATTACATGCCATAACCCTCACAATCCAACTCCTCCACAGACGCCGAAAGATTGTTCTGCTTGCCATGCTGAAATATCAAATGCTAAATCTGTTTCGAGCCATATGGATATACCATGTACAAAATGTCACGAAACTTCTGAGAAGCACAGACTAAGTCCGAGGGAATTTTTACCAACCAAACCAACTCAACGAGAATTCTGCGGACAGTGTCACTCTAAAGACGCAAAAGCCGATGAATCAATTCCAAGAATAAATATGGATACTCACGAGCCGAGATACGTTTGCTGGCAATGTCACTACCCACATTTACCGGAGGCACAATAATGGACAAGAATGTAAATCAAACAGATAAAAAAGTTGAGCGAAGAAATTTTCTAAAGAAGCTGGCAATACTTGCTCTTGCACCAATTGCGTTTGGGTTTCTCGGATCAACGGATAAATTAAAAACTATAAAAAAATGGATGTTGGAAAACGGATACGTGCCCAGCAACCACAAATGGGGAATGGGCATAGATATAAACAAGTGTATTGGTTGCGGCAGATGCGCCGTTGCTTGTAAAAATGAAAATAATGTTCCCAAAGAACCTTTCTTCTTTAGAACTTGGGTTGAACGTTATCGAATTTATGAAGACGGAGATATTCAAGTTGATAGTCCGAATGGTTCTATAGATGGATTCGAAAATTCGCGTACAGACAAAAAAATGTTGAGAAGTTTCTTCGTTCCTAAAATTTGTAATCATTGTGAAAATCCTCCTTGTGTACAAGTTTGTCCTGTAGGGGCAACTTTTAAGGGTGAGGATGGAGTTGTTTTGGTTGACTCGGATTACTGCGTAGGATGCAGATATTGTATACAAGCATGCCCTTACGGTGCAAGATTCTTACATCCAGTAACACATACAGCTGAAAAATGTACATTCTGTTATCATAGAATTGTACAGGGTAAATTGCCGGCGTGTGTTGAAGTGTGCCCTACTCAGGCAAGAGTTTTTGGCGAGTTGAATAAAAAAGCAAGTCCGTTAGTTCGTTTCTTAAGAATGAATAAAATTGGAGTTCTTAAACCATCATTAAACACCGAACCAAAAGTTTATTATGCTAACTTAGATATGGAGGTAAAATAACATTGGAAGAGCTCATACAGCATTTGACGCCAATACTTAAGGAAATATGGGGCTATATTTTTCCAAATGAAATTGAACTCCATTGGGGAATTCTTATAGTATTATATCCTTATTTGACAGGATTAGTTGCCGGTGCATTTATATTGGCATCGTTAGTTAAGGTCTTCAACGTAAAAGAACTTCAGCCTACATACCGTTTAGCAATGCTTACTGCAATGTCATTTTTAATTGTTGCTCCTCTTCCATTACTTGCGCACTTAGGTCATCCTGAAAGGGCATACGAAATATTGATTACGCCTAACAGCACTTCTGCAATGGCAATGTTCGGTTTTGTATATGCATGGTATTTAATGGCAGTTCTATGTTTAGAGATTTGGTTTGAATATAGAAGAGATATAATTCTTTGGTCTCAAAAAGAAACCGGAATCAAAAAATGGATTCATAAAATTGTTTCTCTCTTTTCAAAAGATATTTCAGAGAAAGCAGTTCACTTCGATAAAAAATGGGTAAAGATCATTACTATAATTGGTATTCCTTCTGCTTTTCTTTTGCACGGTTATGTAGGATTTATCTTTGGTTCTATCAAAGCAAATCCGTGGTGGTCAAGTGTGTTAATGCCAATTGTGTTTTTGTTCTCTGCAATTGTTTCCGGTATAGCAATGGTATTAATTCTCTATATGATAATAACACCTTTTCGCGGTAAAGAGCTGGACATTTTGTGCCTTGATAAATTAGCAAGTTATCTCTTCTATGCAATGATCATAGATTTCTCTCTTGAAGCGCTGGATTTTGTACACCGTGTTTATGAATCCGAAGAGTCAATTAAAATTTTAGCATACCTTGTCTCTAACAAATTATTCGTTAGTCTAATTGTAATTCAACTTTTCATGGGAATGCTTATTCCGCTTTTGATGATAGCGCTAATTAAAATCTTAAAATCGCCTCCGGATTTGAAGAAAATGATTTACTTCATTTCAGCTATTCTTGTGCAAGTAGGAATATTTTCCACACGATGGAATATTGTAATTGGGGGGCAATTATTCTCAAAAAGCTTCAGAGGATTGACTGTCTATAAAATAACATTTTTTGGCTTGGAAGGATTTTTTGCGGCGGTAGTTATATTTTGTCTTCCATTCATAATCCTGTATATTCTTACAAAGATTCTTCCGCCATGGGAAGAAGCTAGAAATTCTTGAAAGAAGAATTTTTATAATAATTAAT
Organism: Bacteroidota bacterium; assembly: GCA_021812745.1. Next base: position 3,708 of record JAKAMS010000074.1, read on the forward strand.
TGAATTCATCATCAAAAATGAATTGGTTATGAAATTAGATAGAAGAAAATTTCTGAATACGCTTTTAGGTGTTGGAGGAATCGGCGGAATCTTAGCTGTGTTTTATCCAATCTTTTCATTCTTGATTCCACCCAAAAGCGCCGAACCAAAAGTGAATTCTGTTAAAGCTGGTTTGAGTTCCGAGTTTCCTACCAATAGTTATAAGATTATAAAGTTTGGTAGAAAGCCGGTAATTTTAATTAAAACAGAAGACAATCAATACAAAGCACTCTCTGCCAGTTGTACGCATTTAGACTGCATTGTTCAATATAAAAGTGATACAAAGCAGATCTGGTGTGCCTGTCATAATGGAATTTACGATCTGAACGGACGTAACGTTTCGGGACCGCCTCCAAGACCTCTTGAAGAGTATGATGTAAAAGTAGTTAGAGAAGAGATTGTAATTACTAAAATGGGTTAAAAAATGACCGGGAATTTTGGAAATAAAATTATTTCATGGATTGATGAGCGGTATGATATATCGCCATTAAGAAATATGCTAAAGCATAAAAAGGTTCCTGTCCACAAACATTCAATGTGGTATTATATGGGCGGGGTAACACTTTTTTTATTTGTGGTTCAGTTACTTACCGGGATACTTCTGCTTCTATATTATAGACCGGGCGAAGACAATGCTTACGAAAGTGTCCGCTTCATTGTTACAGAAGTTAGATTCGGATGGCTGATCAGAAATGTACACAGTTGGTCGGCGAATTTATTAGTTCTGTTTGCTTTTATTCATATGTTCAGTGTTTTCTTCTCTAAAGCATACGAAAAACCGCGTGAGTTAACGTGGGTAACAGGATTTATCGTTTTGGTCTTTACCCTTGCGTTCGGATTTAGCGGCTATCTTTTGCCATGGAATGAACTTGCATATTTTGCAACAAAGGTTGGCACAGATATAGTCGGAGTAGTTCCTGTAATTGGAGAGCCGTTAAAAATATTTTTGCGCGGCGGCGAAGATGTAACCGGTGCAACTCTTTCACGGTTCTTTGGCATTCACGTTGCAATTCTTCCTGCCATATTTACAGTTTTTTTAACATTGCATTTATTGTTTATTCAGCGTCAAGGAATGCACGAACCGGAACATTTCAAAAACTTGCCGGAAGAAAAGAAAAAGTATATTCCTTTCTTTCCGGATTTTGCTTTGAAAGATCTTCTTTTATGGGTCATTGTTTTTAATATTTTGATTTTCCTGGCTCTCTATTTTCCGTGGGAATTAGGAAACAAGGCAGATGCATTTGCCGCGGCACCGGCAGGAATAAGACCGGAATGGTATTTTATGTTCATGTTCCAATCGCTGAAACTTCTTCCGGCACACATTTTATTTCTAGAAGGCGAATTGCTGGGAGTATTATTTTTTGGCGCTGCGGGTTTTGTATGGATGTTAATTCCTTACATCAAAGTAAAACATAAACCTAATTGGAAAATTCAGCCCCTAACTTTAATTGGAATTATTATTGTAGCGTTCATAGTGATAATGACCGTAATAGGTTACTTAGTATAGGGAATAATAACATGAGAACAAGATTTTTTCACGTATTAATATATTTTATAACAATTTCATCTCTACTCGGTGTTGTTATTTCCGGACAGAAGGAAAATAAAAATATTCAGAGTTCCCAAGAAGATCATTGTTATACATGTCATAAAGAAAATGATAATCTGCCAAAAGATTTTTCAGAAAACGACACACACCGTCACGCAAACATTTCATGTTCATCTTGCCATGGCGGAGACCCCACCAGCGATGATCAAGAAGTTGCAATGAGTCCTGCAAAGGGATTTGTTGGCGTTCCAAAACATAAAGACATTCCTAAATTTTGCGGTAAGTGCCATTCGAATATTAACATCATGAGAGTATTTCAGCCAAGAATAGCAACAGATCAGGTTGAACAATATTACACAAGCATGCATGGTAAAAAACTTTTAGCTGGTGACGAAAATGTTGCAGAATGTGCCAGTTGTCATTCGGCTCACGCGATACTTCCCGCAAAAGATCCGCGCTCAACTGTTTATGCGTTAAATGTTCCGGCAACATGCAATAAATGTCACGGCAATTCAGAGTTGATGAAAAAATATAATCTCCCGAGCAACCAACTGGAAGAATATTCCAAAAGCGTTCACGGGGTCGCACTTCTTAAAATGAAAGACACAGGTGCACCTGCTTGTAATGATTGTCATGGCAATCATGGTGCAATGCCTCCGGGAGTTACATCAATTTCCCATGTGTGCGGAACCTGCCATGTGAGCAATATGGAATATTTCAACGCGACAAGAATGGCAAAAGCATTTGAAGAACAAGATTTTCATGGATGCGAACAGTGCCACGGAAATCATGCTGTGTTAAAACCATCTGATGAAATGGTCGGTGTTGGTAAAGATTCGAAATGTGTTGACTGCCATTCATCGGGCGATGAGGGTTATGCCGTAGCGAAAGGGATCTATTCATCGCTGACAAATTTGAAAAATCGGTTCTCTTTGGCAGAAGCAAAATATTTAGATGTTAAGAAGAAAGGAATGAATGATGTTGAAATTGGATTCCTGCTTCAAGATGCTAATCAAGCCCTGATTCAATCAAGAACATTGATTCATACTTTTGATTCGACTAAAGTTGGCGCTAAGACAAAAGAAGGTATTGATATTTCTAATAAAGCTTCTTTGCTGGCACAAAAAGAAATTGATGAATATTATTCACGAAGAAATGGTTTTGCTGTTGCAACTTTAGTCTTTCTTTTAGTTGTCATAGCGCTTTATTTCAAAATAAAAGACAAAGAGAAAAAAACCAATAAATAATAGACCACTCTAACCGTCAAATACTTGCTATCAGGGGTCAGAAAATAAGTTTTTTGGATTTTTAGCTGACTCTGGTTAAGTTTGCCACACAAGATCAAAATCTTATTGATTTATTGCGTTGAATAACGTTAAAATTTATAAACAAGGAATGAAATGAAACTAAAATTACCTCATTCATCCCAAAATTGGGTTTCTTTGGCTGGTGCTACTATTGCATTGATCAGTCTTTTCATGATAATCTTTCTGTTTGTTATAACCTTCACATCCGGAGGAGGGACTTATTTAGGATTAGTGGTTTATATAATTCTTCCCGGTTTCCTGGTAATGGGATTATTAATGATTCCATTAGGCATGTTTCTAAAGGTCAGAAGCAATAGGAAAAAACATATTCTTCCTCCAACAGAATGGCCGCAGGTTAATCTAAACGATATTCGGCACAGACATGCATTTTTTATTTTTGCAATCGGAACAACAATTTTTCTTTTTCTAACAGCATTCGGCAGTTACGAAGCGTTTCATTATACCGAATCGGTAGAATTTTGCGGTAAACTTTGTCATAATGTAATGGCGCCTGAATATACCGCATATCAAAACTCTCCCCATGCAAGAGTAGCCTGCGTTGATTGCCATGTTGGAACTGGCGCAAGCTGGTATGTTAGATCTAAGCTTTCTGGTTTATACCAGGTGTACGCAGTTACCTTGGGTACCGTACCAAGACCAATTGAAACACCAATTTCAAATTTGCGCCCGGCGCGTGAGACATGCGAGCAATGTCATTGGCCTCAAAAATTTTATTCGAGAAAACTTGTAACTCAAAGACATTATATGCCAGATGAAAACAATTCTGAATGGGATATCTCTCTGAATATGAAAATAGGGGCTCAAATAAGTGCTCTTGGAACACAAGAAGGAATTCATTGGCACATCAATCCAGATGTTAAGATAGAATACAAAGCTTCGGACAGCAAGCGAGAAAAAATTCCATGGGTTAGATATACTAACTTAAAAACCGGCGAAGTTTTTGTTTATCAAGATAAAAATGAAAGTGTTGAGAAAAGCGCTTTAGATACAATGCAGACACGCACAATGGATTGTATGGATTGCCATAACAGACCGTCGCATAATTATCAACCTCCAACATTTTTCTTAAATAATGCGCTTGCCGCAGGCACTATTCCAAAAGAACTTCCATGGATAAAATCCAAAGCGCTTGAAATTATGGATAAAAAGTTTTCTACGACCGATACGGCAATGATTGTTATTAGAGACGAAATAAATAAATATTATAAAGAAAAGTATCCGGATATTTATTCTAACAAAAAATATTTGGTTGATAAAGCTGTCAAAGGAATTCAAGAAGCTTTTAAGAAAAATATTTTTCCGGAGATGAAAGTTCGTTGGAATGTCTATCCGAATAATATCGGGCATATGGAATTTATGGGGTGTTTCCGCTGCCATAATGACAATCACTCAACTGCTCAGGGCAGAGTGATAAAAAGAGATTGCAATCAATGTCACCTAATTAATGCGCAGGGACCGCCGGATAAATTGGAAGTTTCTCCGATTAATGCATTCCTAATATTCAAGCATCCGGATAAGGAAAGCGGAGATGCTTGGAAAGAGATGAATTGCGTTGAGTGTCATACCGGCGTAAACCCGTAATAAGTTTTTTACCGGAACGCAGACAAATATGATTGCGTATGATCATAAAAATCTGCGTTCTTTTTTTGTTCACTTTCAAATCGAATAACATTCTTTTCTTTTATATATTTCATCCGGAATAAAATTCAAATCAGCTTCTCATGATTGAAATAATTAATCTTCACAAAAGCTTTGGCGCCAATAATGTTCTGCGGGGTGTTAATCTCGAGATCAAAGAAGGAGAGTCGCTTGCTATAATTGGTAGAAGCGGCTGCGGAAAAAGTGTTCTGCTTAAACATATAGTAGGATTACTATTGCCGGACGAAGGATATATCAAATTTGATGGTAAAATTATAAGCAATCTTGACCGGAAAGAACTTTATGAAATTAGACGAAAGTTCGGTTTTCTTTTTCAAGGCGCAGCGTTGTTTGATTCTATGACCGTAGAAGAAAATGTTGGAATAGCACTAGTAGAGAACGATTCAGGATTTTCAAAAGATGAGATTAAAAAGATAGTTGAGGAGAAACTTGAACTTGTTGGTTTGCCGGGAACTCAAAATTTAAAACCATCAGAGCTTTCGGGTGGAATGAAAAAAAGGGTTGGCCTTGCACGTGCCTTGGTCTCTAATCCGGAATATATTTTATATGATGAACCTACAACCGGTCTCGACCCGATAATGTCCGATTCTATTGATGATTTGATCAAAGACTTAAATCAAAAATTGAACGTAACTTCAATCATTGTAACGCATGATATGTTTAGTGTAAAAAATACTGCCGATAGAATAGCAATGATGCACGAAGGGAGAATATATTTTACCGGCACTTCTGCGGAAGTATTAGAAAGTTCCGATCCAGTAATCAAAAAATTTATTCAACGCACGGGATTTTAATGGCTAAGAACAGAATAAAATATATTTGTTCTAATTGTGGTCACGAAGAATTAAGATGGATGGGTAAATGTCCGGCTTGTGAAAGCTGGAATTCTTTTACCGAAGAATTGATCGAAGAAAAAAAATCTTCAAAGAAAAAATTCAGCGGGGAATCATCAATTACAAAATTGAATACTGCGGCTCATCAAAGCGAAGATAGAATAAAAACGAATATTGAAGAATTCGACCGTGTTTTAGGCGGCGGTTTGATGCCGGGTTCTGTTGTGCTTATTGGCGGAGATCCCGGAATCGGAAAATCAACGCTGGTTATGCAAGCAGCGGCTAAAATTAGCAGTGAAGTTTTATACGTAACGGGTGAGGAATCGGCAAATCAGATAAACCTCCGCGCAAAACGATTGAAAGTCCATTCGGATAAAATTTCCGTGATGACTGAAACCGATCTTGATATTATTCTTAATGCAATAGAGAAACATTCGCCGGAAGTTGTAATAATTGATTCCATCCAGACGACATATAAGACAGATTTTGATAACGCTCCAGGCACAATAACACAGATAC
>JAKAMS010000075.1 GCA_021812745.1 Bacteroidota bacterium
ATAACGCCGAAACATTATTATTATAACCCGCTTTAGCGTGAACATTATTTTCTGCTGAGGTCTTCTTCATCCGGTCAATCAATGTTCCGTCAATTCCGCCGATTGGCAGTGATTCATAAAATTTTGAAAACTCATCACTTTTATACATGAAGGAGAGAAGATTAATAATTTGGCGGGGAGTTACTAAATCTAAACGCGATAATCCCGAGCCATCCGCCATTACCATATTTTCGGGATTTATTCCCATAGTGCTATAAATATCTTTGCAAGCTTTAACACCATTTTCAACCGTACCGTAGTTATATATTTCCAGCCCGATTGTCTTTAATAATTGCTCTGCATAAAAATTATTACTGTTCTTGTTCAACTCTTTGATAATTATTTTCAACGGGACTGATCTATGAGTATAAAGTGGAGTTAGATCATCGGAGATAATATTTTTCTCTGAGCTGTTGATAGTTCCAATTCTTCCCTGAATAACAATTCCTTTTCTTTCAAAAACTTCCCTAAGTATAGTTAGAAAAAACATAGTCGGATCTGAAATGGAAATATGTTCGGTTATTGGTTTAGAATCTTTTCTAATGCTTCCCGTTACATTGATTATATTTGTTCCACTTTGACGAATAACCGATAGCGACGACTCGCCGGATTCATCGGCTGTAATAACTTTTGAAACAAGAGAAATATATTTGGTAAATGGTATTACGCTAACCTTAGCAGGAAAATTAACATCCGTGGGTTCTATTTTTACTTCAACACAATTGTCATTAAAACTCAACGCGCCGGATGGTGCTTCGAACCAGCTCGATTCATAATCCCATGTCCATCCGTTTCCAAGTCCGACATTATCAAACAAAGTATTGTCGCCCAAAATATTGCCGCTTATAACCCAAATACCTTTTGCTTTAAGTGTATCAGCCCAATCCTCAAAAATTTTTATCTGATTGCCTGTATAAAACCGGCTGGAAATTGTTGGGTCTCCAGAACCTTGAATAATTAAGTCTCCCTTTAATACTCCTTTTTCAAGTCCGCCGTTTACGTAAAAATCAGTTTCGTAAACGTAATCAGGGCCAAGAAGAAGAAGTGCAGCTGCACTCGTAAATAATTTCATGTTAGATGCGGGGACCAATAATTTATCGGCATTTCTTTTATAAAGAACTTCACCTGTCTTTAAAGATTTTACTAACACACCCCAAGTAGCGCTGCTGAAATTTGGATCGTTAAAATAATCATCAAGTTGATCGCGTAATTCTACAAGAGGATTTAAATTTTGAACGGACTTCTTCTCAAGCAAAGAATCTTTTTGTTGTGCGGATAAAATCGCCAACGAAGAAAAAAAAATAAAAATTAACTTACTTACCGTATACTTCATAAATTTTTTCAATTTCACGATGAGATAATATTCTATAGCTTCCTACCGGAATTCCTTTAACATCAATGCCGCCGTAGTTTGTTCTTTCCAGTCTGTCAACAAAATATCCGAGTGAAGAAAACATATTTTTCACAAAATGATTTCTTCCTTCTATCGCAACGACCAAAACCTTGTCTCGTTCATCTTTATTAATAAATTTAATCTCTATGAAACGGCTTTTTCTTCTGTCAAGAATAATCCCTTTAATTAACTTCAGTCTGTCTTCCTCTTCCAAAGGTTTATGAAGTTTTACTTTATATTCTCTTGGAATTTTGTTGCCAGGATGAGTTAAATAATTTGTAAAATCTCCATCGTTGGTCAAGAGTAATACTCCAGTTGTGTCGAAGTCCAATCTACCAACCGGAAATATTTTCTGTTTAGTCTCAATCAAATCTATAACAGTTTTTCTTCCCTTTTCATCATCAGTGGAAGTGATATATCCTTTCGGTTTATTCAACAGGTAATAAACTTTTTTCTCAGGTTTAATTCTTTCTCCGTCGAGCATTATAATATCTTTATCAGGATCAACAGTAAATGCAAGATCAATTATAGTTCTTCCGTTTATATCAACGCGTCCATCTTTAATAAATTCTTCCGATTTTCTTCGGGACGCAATACCGCATTCAGAGAGATATCTATTCAGTCGTATTTTCATTTTCTAAGTCAGACTCCAATTCTAATTCATTATCCTGTTCTAGTTCCGATTTAAGTTCATCTTCTTCGGCTTTTTCTTCAATACCGCTCATCATAATGCGGCGTTTTTGCTCAAGGAAATCTTCATCTTTCATTATCTCTTCGATCTCCCTCGGTTTAGGAAGATCGGATATTCCCCGTAATCCAAAATATTTCAAGAACTCATCAGTCGTAACATAAAGAAGCGGACGACCAACTGTTTCCGCACGTCCTTGTATAGTGATAAGGTTTTTCTCCATTAGAGTGTTAATTGTATAATCTGAATTCACACCGCGTATTGATTCAAGTTCAGGTTTTGTTAGCGGCTGCTTATAAGCGATAATTGCCAATGTTTCCAAAGCCGCTTGGCTTAATCTTCTTTTTGTTTTTTCAGTAGAAAGATAACCGACATATTTAGCGTGATTTGGTTTTGTCGCATGAACGAATCCATGAGCAATTTTCAAAATTGTAAAAGCATTTCCGTTCTGATCATACTTCGCGTTTAATTCATCTATTGTCTGCTCAATATCTTCATTGGTTATCTCTGTATCTAATCCGTCCAAAGCTTTGATAGCCGTAGTTATTTCTGCCGGAGTGATCGGATCGTCTGAAGCAAAAATTAACGCTTCGATTACTGAGGTGTAAATATTATCCATTCGGTAGTCCGTAAATTATAAAGTCGTTAAGGTTAATTGATTCTCTCAAACCGATTGTACCGGCTTTAACCATTTCTAGCATTGCAATAAATGTAACAACAATTCTAATTTTATCTCGCATCTCAATCATCAGTTCAAGAAAGCTGATACTTTTGCCTTCCTTAAGTTTAGAATTAATGTATGTCATCTGATCGTCAATTGAAACATTCCATTTCTTAATTTGATGCACAGGTTCTGCCGGGCGGTCTAGCAATGCCTTCTTAAATGCTTTTATCAAATCATAAATTGTTATGTTTTTTAGTAGAACTTCGTAATCATTTGGCGCCTGCTTAGCATCTTCTTCATAATTGCCCCGGTAATTGTATTTACGCATGTTCGATTCCATGAAACTCATCTCTTCGGACATTTCTTTATAACGTTTGTATTCAATAAGAGCCCTAACCAAATCCGCACGAGGATCAATTTCTTCTCCCTTCTCATCAATCTCTTTCGGAAGAAGCATCTTAACTTTAATTTGCATTAAAGTTGCAGCCATCAAGATAAAATCTCCGGCAACTTCAAGATCCAACTGTTCCAAAAGATGAAGATAATCCATAAACTCTTTTGTGATTTTAGAAATTGGAATATCGTAAATATCCAATTCATCTCTCTTAAGGAAAAAGAGAAGCAGATCTAGAGGACCTTCGAATTCATGTAATCTTATCTTATACACATCAACCTATCTTCATTTTCTGATGAACTTCATCCATAGTTTGTTTTGCCACAGCTTTTGCTTTTGATTCGCCAACGTTTAAGATTTCTTTTACTTTATTTACATCATTTTCATAAATTTTTCTTTTCTCAAGAATAGGAGCGAGCATTTCATTTATTTTTGACGCGCATCTCATTTTACAATCAACGCATCCAAGAGCACCGCTTCTACAATTTGTATCTATTTCCGGAATTTCACCCGGATTAAATTTTTTATGATACGTAAAAACTAAACATACTTCCGGTCTGCCGGGATCGTTCTTTCTTAGTTTTTGAGGATCGGTTACGGCTTTGCGAAGTTTTTGAATAATTACATCCGGATGATCCGAAAGAAAAATCGTATTCCCAGCCGATTTGCTCATCCTCTGGCCATCAAGTCCCGGTAGACGAGCAAAGTTTGTGATCTTTCCTTCAGGTTCAAGAAATACAGGATTATCCAAAGCATATTGAGTATTAAACTTTCTAGCAATCTCGCGTGTAATTTCGATGTGAGGCAATTGATCTTCACCAACAGGAACCACTTCACCTTTATACAACAAGATATCAGCCGCTTGTAGAACAGGATAACCGAGATGTCCGTAAATCAAATTTTCAATATTCAGATCCCGCACTTGTTCTTTCAAAGTTGGATTACGTTCTAGCCGCGCTTTGGTAATCAACATAGAAAATATTAAGAACAGTTCAGTATGTTCTTTTATTTGGGATTGACGGAAAATCGGTGATTTTTCCGGATCTAAACCGGCAGCGAGCCAATCAGTCACCATTTCAATTGTGTTAGAATAAATTTCTTCAGTAGATAAATCAGTTGTTAAAACATGGTAATCTGCTACAAGATGATAGTTCTGATATTCATCTTGCAACTTGATCCAATTTTCTAGCGCGCCGACATAATTGCCTAAATGCATTTTACCGGTTGGACGCATACCGCTAAGTATTCTTTTCTTTTCCATAAGCCGAGGATTTTATTGAGTAACTAATTTGATGTGCAAAAATAATGAAAAATTAATTGAGATTACGATTGGAATAGATACTGTTTCCAGGTGTCTTCCAAACGACCCGCATTATTACGGATAAACATGATATGATTAGGTGCATAAGGTTTGATTTTCATTTTAAGTTTTGCTTCTTCAGGAGTTCTATTGCCCTTTCGGTTATTACAAGGAAGACAGGCTGCTACTAGATTTTCCCAGCTATCATCCCCTCCTTTTGATCTTGGAATAATGTGATCAATTGTCAAAGGTAAATCAGCTCTGCCGCAATATGCACATTTGTGTCCGTCCCGTTTTAATATGTTTCTTCTGGTAAGAATAATTTTCTTGTAAGGAACTTTAATGTAATCATTCAAACGAACAACACTAGGCCAAGGATATGACTTTGAAACTGAATGAATCTCTTTTTTTTCATTGTTGACAACTAATTCAGCTTTTCCAAGAAAAATAAGTACGATTGCCTTTTTTACATTGCAGATAGTGAGGGGTTCGTAGCTTTGATTAAGAAGAAGAACTCTTGCGTTAAGTGATCCGTTTGTTCCAAATTTGCGTTCGAAGACTTACCTCCGTAAGTATTAAGCTTTTAAAAAGCCGGTTTTATAATTATTACCTTTCCTCAAACGTTGCAAATATCGTAATTAGATTAGAATAATGAAAGTCTAATCCGTTTTTTTCTGTATTATACCTCCCGCAAGGACATATCCTTGTTCATCATACAAAACCAAAGATTGACCTGGAGTTATTGCATTCTTAGGTTCAGAAAATTTTATTTTAATTTCTTTTTCGTTGGCTTCAATAACAACTGCCCGGGATGCTTTATCGTTATACCTTATCTTTCCAAAAACAATTTCATCTTTCTTTAATTCGTATTTGCTGACATAATTAATCTCATTTGCAATGCAGACATCTTCAAGCAGTTCATCTTTATCTGCAATCTCAACAGTATTCGATTCTTGATTGATACTCTTGACATAGACTGGTTTGCCAAGAGTAACTCCAAGGCCTTTTCTTTGTCCAACTGTGTAGAATGGAATACCGCGATGCTGCCCAACAGTCTCGCCATGATAAACTAGTTTTCCTCCTTTAATCTTCTCAACTACTTCCGGTGCTCTTTCTCTCAAAAATCTTTCATAATTATCGTCAGCAACAAAACAAATTTCTTGACTATCAGGTTTGTTTGCGGTTTTAAGACCGAATTCAACTGCAAGTTTGCGTACATCTTCTTTTGTATATCCGCACAATGGGAATATTGTCCGACTTAAACTTTCTTGAGTCAAACCCCACAGTGCATAAGTTTGGTCTTTCCTTTGATCTGTAGAGTATTTCAATGAGTAACGATTCATTGAAGCATTGTGCTCCACACAAGCGTAATGACCGGTTGCAACATACTTTGCATCGAGTGAATCTGCTTTCTTTAGAAGTTCTTCCCATTTAATTTTTCTGTTGCAGACGACACATGGATTAGGAGTTCTTCCGTTGATGTATTCATCAACAAAATTATCTATAACAGCTTCTTCAAATGCTTTGGTAAAGTCAACCGTGTAATGAGGTATGCCAAAAGAAGTTGCAACGTTTTTTGCATCAAAAATTGCGTCTAATGAACAGCACCCGGATTCATGTTTTGGCGCTCCGCCGACTTCCATAAATCCCCAAGTCTTCATTGTTACACCAATAACTTCGTATCCTTGCTTATGCAGAAGTGCGGCAGCAACCGAAGAATCAACACCGCCGCTCATTGCCACTATAACTCGTTTTTCGTTCACTTATTCCCTTTCTGAGTAAATTTCTTATAAGCTTAACAACAAATATAAAGAAATAGTTTAAGGATGAGAGAAGATGGTTCAGATTATTCTGATTTTTTTGTAGAATATAGAATTGCAACACATGTAACGTAGTTTTCTGAATGGCTCATGGAGATTTTCAATTCTTTACCGTGATTTAGATAATCTTTAAGTGCGCCATAAAATTTTACTTTTGGAAGTCCGTTTGGTTCGTTGTAGATCTCAACATCCTGCCAGCTGTAAACTGTATCTGTATCATTTGAAAGAGCTTTATAGATAGCTTCTTTTGCTGCGAAACGAGCTGCCAGATGCTGATATTTATTTGGTCTGGTAAGTGAATAATCAACTTCAATTTTTGTGTATATTTTTTTTAAGAAAGCATCACCATATTCATCAACACTTTTTTGAATACGTTCAATTTCTATGATGTCAATACCTATTCCAAGAACCATATTACCATCCAGCGGCTTTACCAAATCCACGTGGATCTGAAGAGCCAAAAAATGTTTTGCTTGAATCTATTATAATGCCTTCCATACGTCCTAAAGATTTAACTTCATTTAATTTGTATCCGCGGGTAATAAGATTCTTGTAAGTATCTTCTGTTAATGCCGGTTTCTCGTAATCAATTTGATCCGGAAACCATTGATGATGAATCTTTGGCGCGGCTATTGCATCGTAGATGTTCATTTCAAAATCAATTACATTTAAAATTGTTTGCAAAACAGAAGTAATAATTGTTGAACCGCCAGGTGAACCAATTACCATAAAAGGTTTATCATCTTTCATAATTATAGTCGGAGTCATAGAACTCAGCATTCTCTTTTTTGGCTGAATAGAATTAGCTTTGCTTCCTACCAGACCGAATTGATTTGGTACGCCGGGTTTTGCGCTAAAATCATCCATTTCGTTGTTCAGCAGAAAACCAAGACCATCTACAACAATTTTATTCCCAAAGCCGCCGTTAAGTGTGTACGTTGTACTAACAGCGTTTCCAAATTCATCTGCGACTGAATAGTGAGTTGTTTCTTCTTTCTCTCTATGCCGAGGAATTTTTGCAGCTGATATTTCTTTTGAAGGGATTGCATCATTCCCTATTTCGTCTTTTATTTCTGCAGCATACTGCTTCGATGTCAAATAATTGGTCGGTACATCATAAAAATCCGGATCTCCCATGTGTTCAGCGCGGTCGGCATAAATATGTTTCATTACTTCTGCAAGCGTGTGAATATATTCTGCGCTATTCCAATTTTCTTTTTTGAACGAATAATTTTCTAAAATATTTAACGCTTCAATTAAACATATTCCTCCAGAAGATGGCGGAGGCATAGAAACAATTTTATATCCTCTGTATGATCCTTCAATAGGAAAACGCTCTGCTACTTTGTAATCTTCCAAATCTTTTAGAGTAAATATTCCTTTATTCTTTTTTGACTCAGTCACAAATTTTTTGGCAATCATACCTTTGTAAAAGGCATCTTTGCCTTCATCACGGATAAGTTTCAAAGTGTTGGCTAATTCTTTTTGAATCAGAGTATCACCTTCAAGAAATCTTTTGCCGCTTTTAGTAAATATTTTTTTAGAAGTTTCTATTTTCAAAAAATCTTCATGATAGAAGTTAATTGATTCCGCCATATTTTTACTTAGAACAAATCCATTTTCTGCAAGATCAATTGCCGGCTGGATAACATCTTTGAGTTTCATAGTGCCGTATTTTTGGAGCGCATAAATTAATCCGGCAACTGTGCCTGGGACTCCTGCTGAACTCCATCCTGTTTGACTTTCAGAAGGGACAAAATTACCGAGACTGTCTAAATACATTTTTTCATGAGCAGCAAGAGGGGCAGTTTCTCGGAAATCAATTGTAGTATTCTTGCCATCGGCAAGATGAATAACCATAAATCCGCCACCGCCAATATTTCCAGCGCTGGGGAAAGTAACAGCCAATGCAAATCCTACTGCAACAGATGCATCAACTGCATTGCCTCCTTTCTTTAGAATTGCAACTCCGACATCAGTCGCAAGATCACTTGCAGTTACAACCATTCCGTGTTTTGCTCGTTCAGGGCTTCCGTTAAAAGAAAATATTGTAGAGAATAGGACGAGAATAAAAAATAATGTTTGCTTGGATTTAGAAAATGTGAGCATTTACTTCCACACCTTTTGATTTCAACTGGTCAACTAAGATTTTGATAAGTTCTTTAGCTTGTTGTATTGTTGTTTTAAGGTCGTTTATCAAATCCGGATCGTTCAGCATTTTGCCAAGATTATTCTGGTTCTTGTCAGTCTTATCCATAAAGTCATTTACTTTTACCAGTAGATCTTTAGAGACCTTCAACACATTATTGATGGAAGAAATTGTTTGTGAGATTGAATCGCGGTTAGTTTTTAAAAAGTCGTTCGCATTTTTTGTTAATTCAGTTCCCGACTTCAGAAGCTGATTAATTTCCTCTTTATTATTGAGGACTAACTTATTAAGATTATCCGTAAGCAATGTGAGGTTTGAAACAGAAGTTTTAAGATCAGCATTAAATTTTTGGTCAGTTAATGTTTTATTGAGTGTACTAAGAGAGATTTTAACTTCTTGAATTACATTAACTAAATCATTTTGAACTGTTCCGAGCATAGCCATAGCCGAGGCAATATCGCCAACAAATTCTCCATGTTGAACTATACTTAAGTCTAAATCTGCAGAACCAATTCCAGGATTGATTTCTACTTTTTTCCCGCCCATTAGGTCTAACATCATAACAGAAAATTTAGAATCGTTTTTTAAAACAACATCTTCCTCTAAGCTTAGCAAAGTTTTTACTTTACTTCCTTGAATAGTTATCTCGTCAACGTAACCTTTTCTAACTCCGTTAATTGTTACCGGATCTCCGACTTCTAATCCTGCAACAGAACTAAACTCAACATTCACTTCTTTTCTCTGTGAGTTGATAGTCCAATTTTTTGCCCATCCTAAAACCCAAAGGAATATTAGTAGTCCGAAGAATACAGTAATTCCAACTTTAATTTCTGTTTTTCTCTGATCTTTCATATCGTATTAAATAATTTTTGAAATTGTTGAAATCGAGTGAATCTATTTTTTTATCGCTGACAATATGCTGTGCTTCGCTTATAACCCCTTGAACTCTTGCCATAGCGGAATCAAAAGGAAGATGTTTATTTTGCTTAAAGAATTCATGAAGTTGGCTCTGAAGCGAATCTTTGTACACAGATGCTTTGACCTCGGTAAGTTTCTTATCAAATTCATCCATTGCAAAGTCCATCATTTTATTCTTTGAAAAATCTTTCAAGAAATCTTTTTTGTACTTAATCACATAAACAACAGCCGAAACAATAAC
>JAKAMS010000076.1 GCA_021812745.1 Bacteroidota bacterium
CTCAAGAAGTAGCGTTTACACTTGCAGACGGAATTGCTTATGTAGAAGCAGCAATTAAAGCGGGATTAGATGTTGACGAATTTGCCGGACAATTATCATTTTTCTTCAACGCGCACAATGATCTTTTGGAAGAAGTAGCAAAGTATAGAGCCGCACGTCGTCTTTGGGCAAAGATTATGAAGGAAAGATTTGGCGCCAAGAAAGATAAATCTCAGATGCTTCGCTTTCATACACAAACGGCAGGCTCAACTTTAACAGCACAGCAAGTTGATAACAACATAGTTAGAGTTACTATTCAGGCATTGGCTGCAGTTCTTGGCGGAACACAAAGTTTACACACAAATTCCCGCGATGAAGCGCTCGCGCTTCCAACTCAAGATTCCGTTAAGATAGCTTTACGAACTCAACAAATTATTGCTCACGAAAGCGGTGTTGCCAATACTATTGATCCGCTGGCGGGTTCTTACTACGTTGAATCTCTAACAGATCAGATTGAAAAAGATGCGGAAGAATATATCCGAAAGATTGATGCAATGGGCGGAATGATCAATGCTATTGAAGAAGGATATGTTCAGACAGAAATACAAAAGGCTGCGTATCAATTTCATCAAGAGCTGGAACGAAAAGAAAGAATTGTTGTCGGCGTAAATAAATTTGTTGATGAGAACGACAATCCCGGTGAACTGCTTAAACTCAATAAAAAAATACAGAGCAATCAAATAGAATTTCTGAATAAGGTAAGAGCCCAAAGGAATGAAGAAGAAGTAAATCAAAAACTTTCAGCACTTAAAGAAGCGGCTGATACTGATGCCAATCTTATTCCGTTCATTATCAACGCTGTAAAATCGTATGCAAGTATTGGAGAAATTTGTAATACCTTGCGGCAGGTTTTTGGCGAATATAAAGAGCGTGTTGTAATCTAAATCTTGTTGTATAATCATTAATCTTATAGAGGGAAAAATGGAAGTAACACATATAGAGCATATTGGCATTGCAGTAAAAAATATGGACGAAGCAATAAAGTATTACGAAGGTGTTCTGGGCTTTAAATGTTATTTGGTAGAAGAAGTAAGAACACAAAAAACCAAAACGGCTTTTTTCATGGTTGGACAAACAAAGATTGAACTTCTGGAATCAACTGATCAGCTTGGACCTATTGGAAGATTTATAGAAGCTAAAGGAGAAGGAATACACCATATAGCTTTTGCAGTTAATAATCTTCAAGATTCTCTTAAAGAAGTTGCAGCCAAAGGGATTCAACTGATAGATACCGAACCCAAAAGAGGCGGCGACAATTTGAACATCGCTTTTCTTCATCCAAAATCCACAAGAGGAGTTTTAACCGAACTCTGCGAAAAGATTGAGAAATAATTCGGTCCTTGGAAAAACTAAATATTCCATAAAATTTTGAAATCATTAATAAATATTTTTTAGCTAATGACAAAGAGCGCACCAACTAACTATTGACTAATTTTACTTCGTTTACTGTTGTATTTAACTCACCTTCCCATTGCGCCATTACTGCCGAGGCTAGACAGTTACCAACAAGATTAACCGTTGTGCGCCCCATATCCATAATCTCATCCACGCCAAGAATTACGGCTACCCCTTCAAGAGGTAACCCGAAAGAAACTAGAGTTCCTGAAAGAACAATTAAAGCAGCGCGTGGAACAGCAGCAACTCCTTTGCTCGTAATCATCAAAGTTAACATCATTAATATTTGCTGAGAGATTGATAAGTTGACCCCCGCAGCTTGGGCGACAAAAATTGATGTTACAGCAAGATATAAAGTTGAGCCGTCGAGATTGAAAGAATATCCGGTAGGTATAACAAAAGAAACAATTCTCTTGGGAACACCAAATCCGATCATTTTTTTAAATGCATCCGGCAGTGCTGCGTCCGAAGAAGTTGTAGTAAATGCAATTAAGGCAGGTTCTTTAACGGCGATTAAAAATTTTTTCAAATTTATTTTAGAAAAGAATATAATTGGTAAGAAGACAATAAGAATGAAGATAAAAAGTGCACCGTAAAATGTTAATATAAGTTTACCAAGATTTAGCAAAACAGATAATCCGCTATGACCAATTGTATAACACATAGCAGCTCCAATTCCGAATGGTGCAAACTTCATTACTATATTTGTAAACTTAAACATCACCTCTGATAATCCTTCACAAAAATTCAGCATTGTATCTTTCGCTTTTCCTTTAACCTGGGTCAATGCAATTCCAAAAAGAATTGCAAAGAACACTACTTGAAGAATATCGTTATTCGCGGCTGATTCGAAAAAACTTCTTGGTACAATGTGTTCGATCATTCCTTGAGCTGAAATTTTTTCGGGCGCAACAGTTTGTGCTGCTGAAGTAGTGGCAATAAGAGAAATTCCTTCACCCGGACGTGAAATATTTACGGCTACCAAACCAATGATTAGTGCAAGTGTTGTTACTATTTCAAAATAGATTAATGTTTTGAATGCAAGTTTTCCAATTCGTTTCAGATCGTCTCCATGTCCCGCTATACCGACTACCAGAGTACCGAACAACAACGGAACAATTATTGATTTTATCATTCGTAAAAAAACATTTGAAATAATTCTGATATTCTGAGACAATTCAGGAAATAAAGCACCAAGCGTTGCACCGATTACCATTGAAATGATTATCCACTTAGTTAAACTGATATTTTTAATTTTCTGCCACATAGCACATTTTCCATTATTTGATGGAGTGAATTTGTTATTCAAAATATAGTGAATTGTTGTTTGATTGTTTCTTTTTACTGCTGATTAGAATTGTATGTTTAAAATTACCTTTCCAATGAACTCATTCTTGAATATCTTATACCAGAATTAATTGTAGACCGTCATGAAAAAATATTTCTTAGCTCTAATCATTTTTTCTTTCGCAGCTAATCTTATGTTGGCTCAAGATGCTGCAGATTTTTGTTCTCAGGGAAAGATAAAAGAGTTTGCCCGGTTGAATAAAACATCTCAAGTTTTATATCCCGGCGACAGCAATATTGATGTTACTTATTACAAATTGAATCTGACTGTAACAACTAATCCAAATTATTTGAATGGAATTATAACCGTTAAAGCTCGTCCGGCAAAATCCTCCATCAACTCATTCTATCTGGATTTAGTAAATGCGTTGCATGTTTCATCAGTTAAATTGTCTGGAATTAATCTGAATTTTTCTCAACCATCCGGCAGCAACCAGCTTGTAATCAATCTTGATAGATCGTATTCATCAAATGAGGAATTTTCTGTTGACATTACTTATGGCGGCAGACCGACAAGCGGTTCCGGATTTATTAGTCAAGCTTCATTTTCATTTCGTGACAGCACAGCAACATTTTACAAAACGGTTGTTTCTTCATTGAGTGAACCATACGGTGCAAGAGACTGGTGGCCAAGTAAAGATACACCCGCAGATAAAGTAGATTCATCCGACGTTTGGATAACTGCCGATAAATTTTTTGTCTCCGTTTCTAACGGATCTTTGGAAGGCACAGTTGATAATCCGGATGGAACAAGAACTTATAAATGGAAAAACCATTATCCTATTGCAAATTATTTAATTTCAATTGCGATGACAAACTATCAAACAATTAATGATCAGTTTGAATACGAACCCGGAAAATTTCTTCCGGTGATTCATTATTGTTATCCCGAACGAATTGATAATACAAGAAGAAATGCCGTTGCAAAAACTATTGATATGCTAAAAATCTTTTCTGAAAAATTTGGACCATATCCTTATCTAAAAGAAAAATATGGTCATGCGGAATTTGGCTGGGGCGGAGGAATGGAGCACCAAACCATCACTTCAATGGGCGGCGGTGCTATGAGTTACGAAACTTACATCGCTCACGAATTGGCTCATCAATGGTTTGGTGATAAAGTAACATGCAAAGATTGGCAGAACATTTGGCTAAATGAAGGATTCGCCACCTACTGCGAAAAACTTTACTGGCTGTATGAATATGATCAACCGAATTTTAATTCTGTTGTAAACAGCATGTTCGCTTCTGCTAAAACTGCGCAAGGAACAATTTATGTTCAGAACATTAACGATGAACGCCAAATTTTTAATTCTGCCAGATCTTATAATAAAGGCGGCTCTGTTTTACACATGCTAAGAGGAATTGTTGGCGATGATAAATTTTTCCAAATCATGCGTGAATATGCAAATGAACCGGGACTTGCATACAATGTTGCAACCACTGAAGATTTCCAGCGAGTTGCTGAAAGAGTTTACGGACGGAGTTTAGATTATTTTTTTAAGGAGTGGATTTACGGCGAGAACTATCCTATATATTATGCGGAATGGAGTTATAAACCTGATGTAAACGGCACATATAAAATAACACTTAAACTAACTCAGACAGTAAATTCGAATCCAAAATTTTTCACAATGCCAATTCAGGTATTAATTACAACCGCGCAAGGGACAAGCAGACAAACGTTAATCAATGATTCACAAATACAAACATTCGATCTGACGGTTGACAAGAAACCGACTTCAATACAGATTGATCCAGACAATTGGATTTTAAAAACAGTCTCTGGAATTGTATTTTTAGGAAGTGAAGATCTGCTGCCGGGCGTCTATTCACTAAATCAGAATTACCCCAATCCATTTAATTCTGAAACTCTCATTCGTTATTATCTGCCAGCTGATGGGCATATTACATTAGCCGTGTATGACGAGCTTGGAGGTTTTATAACTAAAATAGTTGATGAGCTAAAACCCAAAGGTTTATATGAAGTGAAATTCGATGCAAAGAAATTCAGTTTATCAAGCGGAACTTACTTTTATACATTGAAAACTGATAACTTCACTGAAACGAAAAAAATGATTTTACTAAAATAAACTGATGAAGAGTTTAAAATTATAGTCTTAATGGCAAAAGATCTTTTCCCTTCTGCCGCCAAGACTCAAAGTTATTAAGCTTCTAACAGATTCTTTCTTCTATTCTTAAAATAATTTTTGACTTTATCACCTGCATGTTCAAAAACTATATAGAGTACCGGAATTACGATTAAAGTAAGTATTGTTGTTCCGGTTAATCCACCTATTATAGCTCTTGCCAATGGCGACCACATTTCGGAACCCGATCCCAATTCAATTGCAAGCGGAATCATACCAAGAATTGTAGTTGCAGAAGTCATTAATACAGGTCTCAATCTTGCCTTGCTGCCGAACTCTACTGCTTCGTAAAGTTCCTTTCCATGGATGTGCCTTTGTTGATTAATAAAATCTACCATGACAATTCCGTTTTTCACGGCAATTCCAACAAGCATAACAATTCCAACAAGCGCCATTACGTTGAATGTTGTTCCGGTTATTGCCAGAAAAATCATCACACCGATTATTGAAAGCGGCACTGTAAACATTATTATAAACGGATCGATCAATGATTCGAATTGAGATGCCATCACCATGTAAACTAATATGATTGCCGCAATAAAAGCGAGACTTAAATAAAAGAATGCTTCCTGTTGATCTTCGGCGGTTCCGCCTAGTATAACCTGGTATTCAGAAGGAATCGGAGTTTCGGCAATAATCTTTCTTATCGCGCTTGCTGCGGTTGAAAGATCTGTACCGGATAATGCGCATCCAACTGAAACATACCTGTTCTGGTTCTCTCTATAAATCGTAGGACTCGATTGTTCCTCTACAATACTAGCGATGTCATTTAATTTTATTCTTCCGCCGGTTGGTAAAGCAAGTTCAATCTGTCCGAGCGATTCTTTTTTGTTCCGGTATTCTTTAGCATACTGAACATAGATATCATACTCGTCTCCCTCTTCACGAAATTGGGAAGCAACCTTTCCTTGAATAGCGGTTGAGATATTTCCGGCAACTTGCGGCGTTGATAAATTATAATGATTCATCAAATCCTTATTTAAATGTACTTGTAATTCGGGTGTTTCTTCTTTTGTGTTCAGGGAAATATCAACCAATCCTTTTACCTTTTCCATTTTGGATTTCAATTCATTAGCGATTGCTTTTGCCCCGGCAGAATTAAATCCTATAATTTTTACTTCAATTTCCCTCTCGGTTGAAAATGCCATCCCTTCCTGGAAAGTATATGTAACGCCCGGCAGTTTATCAAATTTCTTTCTTAATCTGTCTTGTATCTCGGACTGTGAAAATTTTCTTTTCTCACGCGGCGATAATTTTATCATCGCTTCGATAGTGCTGGATGTTGTTCCAAAGGCAGCAATGCCTTCCCGTTCCCCGTAAAAAATTGAGAGCGATTCAAATTCATCTTTGCCGACTACTTCATTAATAAT
The DNA here is from genome assembly GCA_021812745.1 of Bacteroidota bacterium. The sequence continues at coordinate 6,302 of JAKAMS010000076.1, forward strand.
ATCTTCTATTTTATAAGCATAAGTCCTTGTTTGTTCAATTGGAGTTCCGGATGGTGATTCCAAAATAACATCTATTAAACCTTGATCTGATTTAGGCAGAAACTCGCCGCCGAGAAAAGTTGCTAACCCAAGTGATAAACCGAACAAAATAGTAACCGATATTAAAACAATTTTTTTATGATATATAGACCAATGCAAAACCTTACCATAATTGTCGGATAACTTATTGAGCCAGCCGCCCATCTTATTATTCATCCTGGTAAAAAAGCCGTTTTTGTTTTTCGTTTCGCGTTTAAGAATTCTTGTAGACAACATTGGAACAACCGACAAAGAAACGATCAGCGATACTATCAAGCTGTAAGAGATCGTAAGAACCATATCTTTAAATAGCTGCCCGGTGATATTTGGTACAAATAAAACCGGCACAAAAACTGCGATTGTAGTTAATGTTGATGCGATAACTGCCATACCAACTTCTGACGTTCCGCTATCTGCGGAATCCATCACAGAACTTCCCAACTCTTGATGACGGTAAATATTTTCTAGAACAACTATCGAATCGTCCACCAGCATACCAACTGCAATGGCAAGCCCCGCCATGGAGATTATATTCAAGGTGACATTTGCTGCATACATAATTGCGAAAGTTGCTATTATTGAAATGGGAATTGAAACAGCCATTATTATACTGCCGCGCATATTTCTTAGGAAGAAATAGATAACTGCGAATGAAAGGACAAATGCAATTAATGCGGAATCCCGCAGATTGTTCACCGACTGCATAATAAATTCCGATTGATCCCAAATAGGGCTTAGCTTTGTTCCCTGGGGTAGTCCTGCAATAATTTCCGGAATAGCTTCTTTAACTTTCCTGCTGGTAAGAATTGTATTGGCGTCGGATTGTTTCATAATCATTATCATAACACCTTCACCGTAATCCGCTCTTACCTCATTGGTATTTTCTTTGTATCCGTCCTCGACATTTGCAACATCACTTATATAAACCGGTACACCGTTTTTGTAAGTTAATATTGTTTTCTTAATCTGCTCCAACGATGTGTATTCGCTTAGCACCCGAAGATTATAATTCTTACCTGTTGTTTGAATAGTTCCGGCAGGCTGCAAACCGCTCCCCTGCTGTATTGTCAGCATAACATCATTTGGCGACAAATCATACGAAGCGAGTAAAACCGGATTAATACTAACATTGATTCGCCGCTGCTGGCCGCCCATTGTTTGCACGGAAGCAACGCCGTCAACTCTTTCGAGTAACGGTTCAATTTTATCTTCTGTTAACTTTCTAATTTCGGCAGGACCGAGATAAGGAGAACTTATGCTATAATAGCTTATCGGCATCATCGAGGGATCAAAAATAAAAACCATCGGTTCATTGGAATCATTCGGTAAATAATCTCTTATATAATCCAGATTCTTCCGGATATCATTTTCTGCTTTATCCATATTGGTTCCATATTTAAACTCAAGCATAACAACTGAGGAACCTTTGAAAGATTGCGAGCTGACTTTCTCAATATTTTTAACAGACGAAACGGCTTCTTCAACTGGTCTGGTTATCAAGTTTTCAATATCCTCGGGACCAACGCCTGAATAACTTGTAATTACCCCTGCAAACGGGAAAGTTATATCCGGAAAGAAATCAATTTTTAATTGTGAAAAGGAGAAGAAACTAAACAAGATTATCACTGCATAAATCATTAGCAGTGTAATCTGTCTTCTAATAGAAAATTTTGTTAGTAACATTTTTTCATTCCCTTATTCAATTACATTAACTACCTGCCCTTCCTTGACAATATTCTGTCCAACAATAATTACTTCGTCGTTGATACTAAGTCCGTTAGTTATTTCTATTTGTCCGTTGTTTGCAATTCCCGTTTTTACCTCTTTCATTTTTGCCCTGTTCTTATCAACTACAAACAAATAATATTTTTTAAAAGTGTTTTGCAATCCGGTTTCTCTATCAATTTTAATCTCTGTCTGGGGGATTAATGCAACTTCAGGTACAACTAAACTATTAGCAATATTTTTCGTTTCGATTAAAAATTCTCCGAACATACCGGATTTTATCCTTGCGTCTTTTGTCAGAATGGCGATTTCAACTTCCAATGACTTTGAAGTCTGATCAATTGAAGTATTTATTTTATCCACTTTACCATTAAATTCCACACCCGGTATAGTTGGAAATTTAATAATGACCCTTTGACCAACTTTAACATTATGCACGTCCTCACCCGTCAGATAAATTTTCGATTTCATCTTCGAAGGTGAAATTATCTGAACAACCGGTTGACCGATATTAATACTCTGATTTTTTTCAACATATAACGCAGCAACTACTCCATCAAAAGGAGACTTTATAAAACTATTTTCGTACAACTCTTTAGCCTGTTCGTACATAGATTTTGCTTGCTCTAAAGCGTGTTCTGCTGTTTCCTTACCGGTTCTTGCCTGATCGAATTGCTGCGGACTAATTGCTTTTTGGGAATGAAGCTGGCTCATTCGTTCAAAATCTAATGCAGATAATTTTGCCTGTGCTTCCGCAGTTTTTAATGCCGCGCTTGCAATATCCAATCCTTGTTTAAGGATTTCATTTTTTTGTTCTGCAAGAATTTGATTTTGTTTAACAGTCTGTCCTGGCGTTACATTAATCTTTTTTATGTGTTCGGCAACTTTGCTGTAAACTATAACATCTTCATCGCCCGTAATAGAACCAGTCGCTCTGATGTACTTTGAGATTGATTCTGATTTAACCTTATAAATTTTTACCGGTACAGATTTTTCGACATTCTCTTCTTTTTGCTGCGAACACCCGATCAAAACAAACACAATCAAAGGAATTATAAAAAACATTCTATTGTTCATTTTATCCTCCCGCAGAGCGGTCAATTTTGAAAAAATTATTGCCAGATTTTATCTAATAAACCAACAGACTTCAGTAAAGTCAATTGGCTTACATTGTAGTTATAGATTCCCTGTAAATAATCGCTTCTACTTTTCGTATAAAGAAGTTGTGCATTTAAAACGTCAAGCTGATTGCTCATTCCTTGAGTATAAAGCACATTTGAGATACGCAAGCTTTCTTCATATTGGTCTAGAGCATCTTTTAAGCTTTGCAGACTTTTAACAGCTTCCTTAAAACCATAATAACTTTGTTCAACATCCAACTCGGCGCCAAACTGTATTTGCTTTACATATAAATCCATTTGTTCGCTTTTAATTTTCGCAATTTGATAATCGAGTATTCGCCTTCCGCCTTCGAACAGCGGCCA
>JAKAMS010000077.1 GCA_021812745.1 Bacteroidota bacterium
TGAACTTGCGAAAGCAAGATTAGACAAATCAATTGGTAAATAAAAAATTTATAATTATTTGGAGAAGTAAATCATGAAGAGATGGAAATTAATAGTTTCGGTAGTAGTGGTATTTGCTATCATTATTGCGGTGCTGTTTATGAACAAGAGAAAAATGGCGGCAACTACAGCCGGCGGTATTAAAGACGTTTATTATGTATCAGTCGGAAAAGCAGAAAAGAAAAATCTGATTGAATCATTAAATATGGTTGGAACTATAACCGCTAACGACGATGTAAATATTATTTCTGAAGCCGCGGGAAAAATAACCGGAGTGTTCACAAAAGTTGGAGATTATAAGCAGGCAGGTTCGGTTCTTTTTCAAGTTGACGATGAATTAAAGAAAGCTGCGCTCATGAGCGCGGAAGCAAATTATGAAAAAGCAAAAAAAGATTATGAAAGGTTTCAAACACTTTATCAGCAAAAATCTGTAACCGATTCACAATTGGATCAGGCAAAGCTTGGAGCCGCAATGGCAGAAGCACAGTACATTGTTGCAAAAAGACAGCTTAGCGATACACAAATCAAAACTCCAATTTCCGGTTACATTACTGCGCGCTATGTAGATCTTGGCTCAATGGTACAAGGCGCTCCTCAAGCTACAATGGTAGCAAATATTGTTAATATCAGTAAATTAAAAGTAAAATTAAATCTTGCCGAAAGTGATGCTTTTCTTACAAAAGCAGGAGATGCAGTTACTGTTACGGTTGATGTTTATCCCGGCGTTACATTCAAAGGAAGAGTTGAATCGGTTAGCTCTAAAGGTGATGACGCACATACTTATCCGGTTGAAATAAGCATTAATAATGAAAGTGCTCATCCTCTTAAAGCGGGAATGTTTGCGCGGGTTGAATTTACTTCGTTGAAAAACAGAGAGACTATTGTTATTCCAAGAGATGCTCTGGTCGGAAGCGTGAAAGAACCTCAAGTGTTTGTTGTTGAAAACGGTATTGCAAAACTCCGCAACTTAACAGTTGGAAATGAATCCGGAATTTTTGTTCAAGTGCTTCAAGGATTGATGGAAGGTGAAACGATTGTTGTTAACGGACAAAATAATTTGGTGGATAATTTAAAAGTTGAGATTCTCAATAAGTAAAAAGGATTTTTAAAATGACAATTACAGAATTATCAATAAAAAGACCGTCGCTCATAATCATTATATTCTCGGCTCTGATTGTTTTAGGTCTCTTTGCATTTCGCCAGCTTCAGTATGAATTGCTTCCTAAGATTTCTCCGCCGATTATTACCATTACAACAATTTATCCCGGCGCATCGCCGAATGAAGTTGAAAACGGTGTTACAAAATTAATTGAAGACGCGGTTTCCGGAATGGATAAAGTTTCCGATGTACGATCAACTTCTTCAGAAGGCGTGTCGTTTATAACTGTGGAACTTTTACAGTCTGCAAACACAGATCTATCACTTCAGGACGCTCAGAGAAAAGTGGGCGAGATAACATCTCAACTTCCAAGTGCGGCAAAAGCGCCTACGATCTCAAAATTTGCGCTTGATGAACTTCCGGTTTTGAGAATGGGTGTTTCTGCGGATATGGATTCAAAAACATTTTATCAGTTCGTAAAAGATAAACTTCAGCCGCTGCTTTCGCGTGTACCAGGCGTTGGGCAAATTGTGCTTGTCGGCGGCGAAGAGCGTGAGATCAAAGTTAATCTTGATTTGCAGAAATTACGCGCTTACGGTTTTTCAATTCCGCAAGTAACACAAGTTATAAAAGCGGCTAATCTCGATTTTCCTACAGGCAAGATAAAAGATCAAGATGGTCAATTCATCGTTCGTGTTGCGGGTAAACTAACTTCGGTTGATGATTTAAAAAATCTTATCATCGGTGAATCTAGATTGGGCGGCGAAATAAAGCTATCAGATATTGCCGAGGTTGAAGATGGAATTAAGGAATACACAAATATTGTTCGAATTAATTTCCGCAGCACTGTCGGATTGATTCTTCAGAAACAAACAGATGCTAACGCCGTTGAAGTTTCGAGACTAGTTAGAAAAGAGATTCAAAGAATTGAAAGTGTTTACAAAACAAATAATTTGAAATTTGAAATTGCGCAGGATGCTTCTCTCTTTACAATTGATGCGGCGGATGCCGTAAAAAGCGATCTAGCGCTTGCGGTAGTGCTTGTTTCTATAGTTATGTTAATGTTTCTGCATAGTGTCAGAAATTCTGTAATTGTTCTTATTGCAATACCGTGCTCTCTTATTTCAACGTTTATCGCAATTTGGGCTTTAGGTTTTACGCTAAACTTGATGACTCTTCTTGGACTCTCGCTCGTAGTTGGAATTCTTGTTGATGACTCAATTGTGGTTCTGGAAAACATTTATCATCATCTGGAAAAGGGAGAAGAGAGTAGAATTGCGGCGTTACGCGGAAGAAATGAGATTGGTTTTGCTGCTCTTGCTATAACATTTGTTGATGTTGCAGTCTTTTTGCCTCTTACATTAGTCGGCGGAATTATTGGAAATATTTTGCGTGAGTTCTCTGCGGTTATTGTCGTCTCAACCTTGATGAGCTTATTCGTTTCATTTACTGTAACTCCTATGCTTGCATCGAGATTTGCTAAACTAGAGAGACTAACCTCAAGAACATTGCTTGGAAAATTTGCATTGTGGTTCGAAAAGAAATTTAAAGAGCTTACAGAAAATTATGTTCTTCTTCTGAAGTGGGCATTAAAAAATAGAATTAAAGTTGCGATCTTAGTCGTTGTGGGATTCATTGCGACATTTGCATTAATTCCGCTTGGATTCATAGGCGCAGAATTTATGACTCAATCTGACCGCGGAGAATTTGCTGTTAGTCTAGAATTGGCACCGGGAACAACAATTGAGCATACAAATAAAGTTTCTCAGCAGATCGAAAAGATGATTGGTAAAATGCCGGAAGTTGAGAGAATGTATGCCAATGTGGGTTCTTCCTCAGAGGGATTAGTTGGATTTGCCTCAAGTAATTCAACTGAAATAACTGTAACACTCGTTCCTAAAGAAGCAAGAATTAAATCTACAGATCAAGTTGGAAACGATATCAAGCAGATGGTTCAAAGAATTCCGGGCGTAAAAGTGCGCATTAATCCAATTGGAATTTTTGGCACTGCAAATCAGACACCCCTTCAGTTAATTATAAACGGACCGGATTACAATGTTGTTTTGAAAACTGCGAATGAAGTTCAGAATATGGTGAAAAAAATTCCGGGTACTGCAGATGTACGCCTATCCGCAGAAGATGGAAATCCGGAAACAAGAGTTGAAATTGATAGAAGAAAATTAACTTCATTCGGATTATCTATTGCCGATGTCGGTCAAACTTTGCAGGTGGCATTAACCGGTGATGATAATTCCACTCTGCGCGAAGGAGATACTGAATATGATATTAGAATTGTGCTTGATCAATTTGACCGTTCCAAAACAGATAATCTTGGCAACATCAGTTTTACGAATAGAAAGGGACAGCAAATTTATCTTAAGCAGTTCGCTAATATTTATCAATCTACCGGTCCTACAAAATTATCGCGTGAAGCAAGAAGCGCGGCTGTAACAGTTTACTCGCAAGTTCAGGGAGGAAGAACTACCGGCGCCATTTCACAAGATATTGAAAAAGCATTTGCAAAATATAAATTTCCGCCCGGCGTTACTTACTCATGGCAGGGCGACATCAAAAATCAACGTGAATCATTTGGCGATTTAGGCCTGGCGATGTTTGCGGCAATTTTGTTCACTTACATGGTTATGGTTGCACTTTACGATTCATTCGTTTATCCGTTTGTAATTTTATTCTCTATACCGCTTGCGATGATTGGCGCTCTATTAGCTCTTGCATTAACAATGAAAGCACTCAACATTTTTACTATTCTTGGAATTATTATGTTAACGGGACTTGTGGCGAAGAACGCAATTCTGCTTGTGGATAGAACAAACTTTATGCGCGCGCAGGGAGAAAGTGTTGCCGACGCTTTGATTGATGCGGTTAAAATGAGAATACGGCCAATCTTTATGACAACGTTGACAATGATATTTGCAATGACTCCGATTGCCTTTTCAAAAAGTTCCGGAGCCGAATGGAAATCCGGGCTGGCATGGGCATTAATTGGCGGGTTGACCAGTTCGCTGCTTCTTACTTTGCTCATTGTTCCGCTTGTTTATACAAAAGTTGAAGAATACCGCGTTAGAATTCCGGCGCTGTTTGGAAAAGTCAGTGAACTTTTAGGGTTAAAGAAGAAAAATCCCGTCTCTGAAGATTTGGGATTGAGTAAATAGTTTTCAACTTTTAGTTTGCAAACATTTATCCAAAAGCCGCATTCAAAAAGAGTGCGGCTTTTTTTTACTCTTAATATTATCTTCTCTTATATTTGTTTATGCCTTTTCATAAAAGGGGAATCTTTCCATGAAAAAATATTCCGTAATTGTATTCGACCTAGGGAATGTTCTTATTCCTTTTGATTATCAAATCATTGTTAACAAGTTTAATAGAATAAAGCCCGGACTTGGCAATAAATTTTACAAACTTTACGAAGAGAACTATCACATTCACCGTGATTTTGAAAAGGGGAAAATAAATACAGAGGAATTTTTGACAATTATGTTGAAGTGGCTTGAGGGAAAAGTGATAGGGAAAAAATTCTGCAAAATTTACTCAAGTTTATTTTCCATAAACCAAGAGGTTGCGGATCTTCTTCCGGTTCTGAAAAAAAAGAGATACAAACTTGTTCTTCTTTCGAATACTAATCCAATCCATAAAAAATACGGCTACCAGCATTATGATTTTTTAAGCTACTTTGACAAACTCATTTTGTCTCATGAAGTGAAATCCATTAAGCCGGAAAAAGAGATCTATAAAGCGGTTGAATTTTTTTCCGGAAAACCCGCTAAAGAGCATTTTTTTATTGATGATATTAAAAAATATGTAATAGGTGCTAAAAAAATGGGGTGGGAAGCCGCTCAGTTTACCACATATGAAAAGCTTGTTGAGGTATTGAAGAAAGAAAAAATTTTATGACCACGCTTTCCACACTTCTGGTCTATATCCAACGGTTACATCTTTTCCGTTTCTAACAATCGGGGTTTTAAAAAGCAAAGAATCATTTAATAATTCTTCTTCCAAATTGAAGACCATGAATTGAAGATTCCTTTTTTTGAATTGCTTTCCATCTCTGTCAATCAATTCTTCAAGTGAAATTACGCGGGAGATATTATCGAGTTCTCCTTTGGCAATTCCTTTTTCATTTAGATCTCTAAAATGGAATGCAATTCTTCTTTCCTTAAAATACCGCTCGGCTTTGCGGGTCTCGTTGCATCCTTTGGTGCCGAATATCTGCACATTCATAATAATTTCCTAAAAGTGAAGCCGCGATGAATTGTTTAGTGTGTGCAAAAGTTATATTTTTCTTTAGAACAATAATAAATAAACTATGGAAAACTTATGCGACATATAAGAAATATTTTATATATCATTTTAGGAATTATCACTATGAGCTGCAGTTCAGAAAAAAAACAATCACCGGACAATTTTAAATATTCTACCGAGCAATTTGCCGATTTACGGATTCAGAGGTATCAAGTTCCGGGGTTTGATGAACTCACACTCAAACAGAAACAGCTTGCTTACTATCTCTATCAGGCGGCACTATCCGGACGTGATATGATTTATGATCAGAATTATAAACACAATTTATATATCCGGCGGACATTGGAAGCCATTATTAAAACCTATAACGGCGACCGTTCAACTCCAGATTTCGGAAAATTTATGACTTACACAAAACGTGTTTGGTTTTCCAACGGTATTCATCATCATTATTCTAACAAGAAATTCCTTCCGGAGTTTTCCGAAGAGTATTTCAAACAATTGATAGCCGGTTCAGATGAATATGAACTCCCGCTTCAAAACGATGAACGCGCTGATGATTTAGTGAAAAAAATTATTCCGATTATGTTCAATCCTAAAATTGACGCAATGAAGGTTAATCAAGATCCAAAATTTGATCTGGTAAAATCTTCTGCCGTAAATTTTTACGATGACGTAACGCAAAAAGAAGTTGAAGCATTTTATAAAAAAATTGTCAACCCAAATGATCCCGAACCTGTTTCATACGGACTAAATTCCAAACTAGTAAGATTAAAGGGAGAAATTCTGGAGCGTCACTATAAAGCAAACAGCATCTACGCCGCGGCGATTGTTAAGATAGTAGAATGGCTGCAAAAAGCGGTTACTGTTGCAGAAAACGATCAACAGAAAAAAGCTTTGGAACTTCTTATTGAATATTATGAAACAGGCGATCTAAAGAAATGGGATGAGTACAACATTGCCTGGGTTAAAGACACCTCTTCCGTAATTGATGTCGTTAATGGTTTTATTGAAACATATAACGATCCGCTCGGTTACCGGGGGACATATGAATCTTACGTTTCTATAAAAGATAATGAAGCGACCAAACGAATTAAAGCAATTAGCGATAACGCACAATGGTTTGAAGATAATTCACCAATAATGCCGGAACATAAAAAGAAAAATGTGAAAGGCATCAGCGCAAAAGTTATTACAGTTGTTGTAGAATCCGGCGACGCGTCTCCCTCAACACCAATCGGAGTGAATCTTCCAAACTCAAATTGGATTAGAAAAGAATACGGTTCAAAATCTGTAAACATGGGAAACATAGTTCATTCTTATAATATGTTCTCCAAAACAAGCGGAGTTCTGGAAGAATTTGCATATTCAAAAGAAGAGATAGAGCGAGCAAAAAAATATGGCGCTCTTACAGATGATCTTCACACAGATATGCATGAAGTAATTGGTCATGCCTCGGGACAAATGAATCCGGGTGTTGGTGATCCGCATACAACGTTAAAAAATTATTATTCAACTCTTGAAGAAGCAAGAGCAGATCTTGTTGCTCTTTATTTTTTGCTGGATCAAAAATTGGTTGATATCGGAGTTCTGCCATCTATTGATGCCGGCAAAACCGCTTATGATCAGTATATCAAAAATGGATTAATGATTCAGCTTGCACGCGTTCAACCCGGAGAAAATATTGAAGAAGCGCATATGAGAAACCGCCAGCTTATTGCTTTGTGGGCATACGAAAAAGGAAAAAGTGAAAACTTGCCCGGCGGTAAGACGGGTGTTATTGAGAAGAAAATAAAAGATGGCAAAACATATTTTGTAATTAATGATTATAACAAACTCCGCAATTTATTCGGTCAGCTGCTGCGCGAAATTCAAAAAATTAAATCGGAAGGTGATTACGAAGCCGGTAAAAATTTAGTCGAAAACTATGGCGTAAAGGTTGATCAAGCTCTTCATAAAGAAATATTAGAGCGTTACAAAAAATTGAACATTGCTCCTTATGCAGGATTCATAAACCCAATATTAGTTCCGGTGATGAATGGAGATCAAATAATTGATGTGAAGATTGAATATCCGGATGATTTTACAAAACAAATGTTATTTTACGCAAAAGAGTATTCCTTCTTGCCGACATATAATTAAGTTGCTTGAATCGGGGGACGCGTGGTTGCGTCCCCGATAATTTTTATTGCTCCGAAATATGAATGAACAAAAAAAGCATCTGTATATTGAAGAATAATTAGTGTCATAAATGAAAAAAAACCGGTCTCTTCTTTTTCTAATCTTCGCTTTTATATTTGCTCAGTTTGCATGGTTGGGATTACTTGGTTTGTGGATTTACTGGTACGTTGCCAATTATCTAATCATTAAACAAGTTGGGGATAAACTTTCTCCGCAAATAGTAATAGATAGTCCTAACGTTCTTGTTTTCGTTGGCGGAATTATACTGATTGTTCTAATCGCCACAGCTATGTTTTTGATCTTCCGAAACCTTACAGTCCAAGTAAAACTTACAAAACTCTACGATAATTTTATTGCTAATGTTACTCACGAATTAAAATCTCCGCTGGCTTCTATTCAACTTTATCTGGAAACATTAAATTCTAAAGAGGTTCCCGCAGAAAAACAGAAAGAGTTTTACGGATTGATGATGAGAGATTCTAAGAGGTTAAAAAAACTAATAGATTCAATATTGGAAATATCGCGGCTGGAGAAAAAACGGATTGCACACAATTATCATATTTACAATGCCGACGATGTGATTCGTCAATTAATTAAGGAATCAATAGAACAATTCCGTCTTCCGGATTCGGCAGTTGTAATTCTAGGAGAAGCGCCATGCAAATGTGTGATTGATAAAGATGCGATGCAAATTGTATTTGACAATCTAACTGATAACGCAATAAAATATTCTATAGAGGCGCCGAGAATTACAGTAAAATTATCAAGTGCAAAAAAATATCTTATGATTGAATTCGCTGATAAAGGAATTGGCCTGAAACAAAAAAACCACAAAAATATTTTCAATAAATTTCAGCGCATTGATAATAAAAATATTCCAAACGTAAAAGGTACCGGACTAGGTTTATATTGGGTGAAAGGAATAGTAAAATTCCACGGAGGAAGAATTTCAGCTTTTAGCGAGGGTATTAATAAAGGAACCACTTTCAAAATAGAACTGCCTATTTATCAGTCGTCAAAAAGATTTTATATTAACAAACTGCTGAGAGAAACAGCAAGAAAACAAAAAATGCTTGGAAGAGAAGATGGAGAGTAATCCTTTCAAAGGGAAAAGAATATTGCTCGTTGAAGATGAAGAGACTCTTGCGGTAGGGCTTGAGTATAATCTTGCTGATGAAGGATATATTGTTGATTGGGCAAAGGACGGCAGGCAAGCATTGGAATTTTTCGGGTCGAAAGAATATGATTTGATTATTCTTGACATTATGCTGCCATACTACAATGGTTTTGAAATAGCAGGACGCGTGCGTGCAAAATCCCCACAGATGCCTTTGCTGATGCTAACGGCAAGAACAAATGCGGAAGACAAAGTTAGAGGACTTGAAATTGGCGCCGACGATTATTTAACCAAACCATTTAATTTGCACGAATTACTTCTGCGTGTAAAAGGAATGCTGAAACGTAAAATGTGGTATCAGTCGTCTGCAGAGATTGAGCCCACTTACCGCTTTGGAGAGAACATAGTGAACTTTGAAAATCTAAATTGTGCCAGCGGCTTAAAGAACTTTGTATTAACTCAACGGGAAGCGATGGTTCTAAAATATTTAATTGAAAAGAAGGGGAAAATAGTTTCCCGCAAAGAATTGCTGGAAAATGTTTGGCATCTAAGTTCGGAAGTTGAAACGCGAACGATAGATAATTTTATTTCGCGTTTAAGAAAATACTTTGAACCGGATCCGGAACATCCAGTCTATATTAAAAGTGTTAGAAGCGCGGGATACACATTCAATGATGAAATAAAGAATAGTATTCCGCACTCTCTATAGATATTAATTCAAACCGCACATTCCGTTGGCACAACCGCCGTATGACGGAACGCCGCAACTTCCATCCGAACAAGACGAGCCGCTATCAAAATCTGATGACCCGGTTGAAGCACTGAACGAAGAAAGAAGTTTTTTGTGGTTCTTAGATTGACA
>JAKAMS010000078.1 GCA_021812745.1 Bacteroidota bacterium
CGCACAAAAATTTAAAATGTCCATTGAAAATATTATGCGCGACCAGAAATGGATTGGCACATCACCGGAAAATATTTTTTGGAGTGACGACGGATCTAAGATATACTTTACGTGGAACAGAACTCAGGCAAAAGAAGACTCTCTTTTTTCATATAATTTAAAAAATGGAAAAATACATTCGTTGAGCGTTGAAGAGCAGAAAAACATTCCATCGCAATACGGCACTTTCAATAAAAACAGAACAATAAAAGTATTTGAAAAAAACGGCGACATTTTTTTGCTAGAATTAAAAACAGGAAAACAGCAGCAAATTACAAACACAAACGAGAGAGAATCTAATCCAAGATTCTCTCACGACGGCAAGAAAATTATCTATACAATGAATGGCAATCTTTATTCTTGGGTTTTGTCAAGCGGCGAAATAGATCAGCTTACGGATTTTCGAAAGGGGGTAAAAGCCCAGGATCAGAAAGAGCCGGCAACCGATCAAGAAAAATATTTAAAGAAAGAGGAATTAAAATTATTTAGTGTCCTTAGGGAAAGAATTGAAAAGCGGGAAGAGAGTGAAAAATTATCAAAACAATTTATGCCGAAACGCCCAAAGGAAATTTATACCCAGGACAAAAATGTAAGCGGCATTCAACTTTCTCCTGACGAAAACTTTGTAACATTCCGCATGGATAAGATGCCCAAAAATCCTAAAGCGGTTGTTGTTCCAAACTATGTTACAGAAAGCGGATTCACAGAAGAGATTAACGCTCGGGCTAAAGTCGGCAGAGAACAGCCATCATATGAATTTGGTATTTACGATATAAGAAAAGACACTGTTTATTATGTTGATACAAAATCTATTCCGGGAATATTCGATAAACCAGAATACTTAAAAGAATATAAAGCAAAAACCGATTCCGCAAAAAAAGGAGTTAAAAAAGAACAACCGCGCGAAATTTTGTTCAGCGGACCGCTTTATTCAGAAGACGGAGTGAATGCGCTTTTGGTGTTAAAATCTTCTGACAATAAAGATAGATGGATAATGCTTCTAGACCTTGGGAGCGGCAAATTAAAAAATTTAGACCATCAGCACGATGACGAATGGATCGGCGGTCCCGGCATTGGATTGGGAACGAGCAATGTTGGCTGGCTTAATGATAACAAACGAATTTATTTTCAATCTGAAGAGAGCGGATACTCGCATCTCTACACGCTCAACATTTTGACTGGGGAAAAGAAACAACTCACAAACGGAAAATTCGAAGTGTTTGACCCGCAACTTTCTCGCGATAAGAAATATTTTTACTTTACATCGAGCGAGGTTCATCCCGGCGAAAGACATTTTTATAGAATGCCTATTGACGGAGGCAGTTCTGAAAAAATTACCAATATGACAGGAAACAACGAAGTAACTTTTTCTCCGGATGAATCAACTCTCGCCATTCGTTATTCTTACTCAAATAAACCATGGGAATTATTTGTAGCCGAAAACCGGGTCGGCTCGAAACCAAAACAAATTACTTTTTCAACTTCGGCAGAATTTAATTCTTATCCATGGCGCGATCCTCAGATTGTTACATTTAAAGCACGAGATGGAGAAAATGTTTTCGCCCGTCTTTATAAACCGGAGATTGTAAAAGCAAACAGAGCGGCGGTTATATTTGTTCATGGTGCGGGATATTTACAAAATGCGCACAAATGGTGGAGCGAATATTCCCGTGAATATATGTTTAATAATTTTTTGGTTGATAATGGCTATACTGTTCTCGATATTGATTACAGAGCAAGTTCTGGTTACGGAAAAAAATGGCGAACCGACATTTACCGCAATATGGGAGGAAAGGATTTATCGGATCAAGTTGATGGGGTTAAATATTTAATTGATCAATGCAACATAGATCCCAAGCGGGTTGGTATTTATGGCGGTTCTTATGGCGGCTTTATAACTTTAATGGCAATGTTCAAAGAAGCGGATGTTTTTACAGCCGGCGCCGCACTTAGACCGGTTACGGATTGGGCGCATTATAATCACGGATATACAGCTAACATTTTAAATATTCCTGTGACGGATAGTGTTGCATATGAAAGGAGCTCTCCGATTTATTATGCGAACGGATTGAAAGGCGCACTTTTGATCTGCCACGGAGTGATAGATGATAATGTTAATTTTCAAGATGTTGTGCGGCTTTCGCAAAAACTGATTGAACTCGGAAAAGAAAACTGGGAGTTGGCAATCTATCCGCTCGAAAGCCACGGTTTTAAAGAACCGAGCAGTTGGACGGATGAATATAGACGTATATTCAAACTCTTTGAAGAAAATCTAAATAAAAAGTAAGTTGTAAATATTGAATTGGGAGTAATGAATTATTTTCTAGAATATATGGTTCAAGATAATGCAATAGATAAACCCAAAAATTCAATTACGTTCTTTAAGCTCCATAAAAAACTAAACAAAAACTCGAAACACTAAATTTTTAATTAGAGATGAACTGCAAACTATCTGAAATTAATATCTATCCAGTTAAGTCTTTGGGAGGAATTTCTCTTTCCGAAGCGGAAGTAACCGATAGAGGATTAAAATTCGATCGAAGATGGATGATTGTTGATAATGATGAAAAATTTATCACACAGCGCACAAATCCTCAATTGGCACTTCTAAAAACAAAAATAAGCCACAACAAATTAATCCTGAGTCATAAAACAAAAGACATTTCTCCGCTGGTGGTACCAATAAATTCAAAAATTACCGAAACAACAATCGTAAATATTTGGGATGATTTGGTTACAGCGCTGCTTGTTGGTAAATACGCCGATGAATGGTTAAGCGGCGTACTTGGAAGTAAATGCAAAATGGTTTTTATGCCGGAAGAAACCGAAAGATTTGTAAACAACACGTATGCAAGTCAAAATGAGATTGTAAGTTTTGCGGACGCGTTCCCTTTTTTAATTATCGGACAATCCTCTTTGGATGATTTGAATTCACGGCTTAAGGAAAAATTGCCGATGAACCGCTTCCGTCCCAATCTTGTATTTAGCGAGGGAAAACCATTTGAAGAAGACAATTGGAAAAAATTTAAAATTGGTGATGTTACTTTTGAGGCGGTAAAACCTTGCTCGCGTTGTGTTACAACTACAATTGATCAAGAAAATGCTTCAAAAAATGATGAGCCCTTGAAAACGCTTTCTTCTTACAGAACGGTAAACAATAAAGTTACGTTTGGAATGAATTTAGTTCATGAAGGAACCGGGATTATACATGTTGGCGATGAAATAGAAGTGCTTGAAGAAAAACAAAATTGATGTTTGGTTTTGATAGTTGACCAGACATCTAGCATCTATCCGCCTCTCTTGAATCACACGGGAATTAATTGATGACAACGGCAAGAAACATTTTAATTTCTAAAACCGCGCGCTACTATGTATCGGGCAAGCATTCCGAAAAAATAAATTCTGTTTGGTTTGTACTTCATGGCTACGGGCAGCTGGCGGAAGAATTTATAAAATATTTTAAGCCGGTAACGAATGAAAAAACTTTAGTGATTGCACCGGAAGCATTAAATAGGTTTTACTTGAAAGGATTTAGTGGAAAAATCGGTGCAACTTGGATGACGAAAGAAGCCCGTGAAGAGGAGATAAATGATTATGTGAATTATCTTGATTCTGTTTATGACGAAGTGATTAAATATGGTTTAACAAACAATGCTAAAGTAATAGTGCTTGGTTTTTCACAGGGCACCTCTACTGCTTGCAGATGGATAACAAAAGGAAGATCAAAAATTGAGCGGTTAATCCTATGGGGCGGAGGAATTCCGCAAGATGTTGATCTTGAATCCCACCAAAAGCTTTTTAATCTGGTAAATCTGGAAATAATTGTTGGCAATGAAGATCAATTCATTTCTGAAGAACAACTGGAAAAAGAGATTAAAAGATTCGAGGCAATAAAACTTAATTACAAGATTATTCGCTTTAACGGGAAACATGAAATTAAAGCAGATGTACTTAGGCAATTAATCTAATAGAGAGAATAGAGCACACTAAAAAGCTATAAATAATGTTGCGGTTATTTATCCGCCCCGGTATTGGGAAATAAATCTAAGAGCTCTTGGAGAAGAACATTATTATCAACCGGCTTGGTAATAAATTTTGTAGCTCCGGCTTTCATTGAATTATCTCTGTCTTTTTTTAATGCGTTGGCGGTAATAACTACAATCGGAACTTTGAGATAATTTTCCATTTGTCTTAGCTCTTCAATTAATTGTAAACCGTTTTTCTCTCCTCTAAGCGATAAATCCACAAGAAAACCGTCGTAAGTGTTGTTTTTTATTGAGAAGTAAAACGCCTGGATTGTCTGTGCAACATTTATCTCGAAATTTTTTTCTAACACCTTGCTGAAAATTTTGAGGATCCATTCATCGTCTTCGATTATAAGAAGTTTTTGTTTTTTGTCCATAGTAATTCCGCCCTATTAAAATAATAATTCTAATGCTTCTCGTTTTGATTTAGAAAGCACAATGTAAATTTTGTTCCCCGGTTTTTATCGGTATCAACTTGAATATCAATGTTGTTAATTTCACAATATCTTTTTACTAAAGCCATTCCCAAACCGGTTCCCTCGTATTTCCTAGAATAACCCTGTTGTTCCTGAGTGAAGGGTTCAAAAAGACGCGGCAAAAAATCTTTTGAGATGCCAATCCCGGTATCGGAAACGGTAACTGTTAACTCGCCGCGTCCGTTTCGATTTACCGCGACTTCTACTTTCCCTTCTGTGGTGTATTTAATAGCATTATCAATAAGATTAACAAAAATTTGACTAGTGCTAAAAAAATCCGCGTTTACTGTTGTGTTTGCGGTGTTCTTAAGCAACCGAAGCTCCAGCCCTCTTTTCCGTGCAACAATTTCGTATTCATGAAAGATGCTCTCTAGAACATCTTTTGCTAAATCAAAATCCTTGCGCATTGATTCATACATTCCCGCCTGCAGTTCCGACATATTTAAAATCAATTCAACGGTTCTAATAATTCTTTTGCCGGCAATATCAATTCCCTTAAAGCTGTTAGTCATATCTTCGGTTAATTGTTCTTTCAAAGCTTCTTTTAATAACTCGGTAAAACCCATTACTACATTTAAGGGAGATCTGATTTCGTGTGACATTTGAGCAAGGAATTCGGATTTCATTCTGCTTGCTATTTCCGCTTCCTCTTTTGCCTTAATCAATTCCTCTTCTTCTTTCTTTTTAAGAGATATATCTCTAACAACCGACAGCATGACTTTCCGGTCTTCGTAGTCAATTATTCTAACATTAACGCCAACATAAATAAGCTCGCCGTTTTTAGTATTGAAGATGGATTCAAAATACAGCTCGCCTTTTTCTTTAATTAGCGCAATACGTTTTTCAATTTTCTCCGGATCGTGCGGAAAGTTTAATTCCAAAACGGTTAATTGTAGAAACTCTTCTCTTGTATAGCCAAATTTTTCCGATGCAAAGTTATTTGTCTCAATGATTCTTCCGGTTAGTTCTATAAGAAAAATCGAATCTCCTGCCGTATGAAAAAGAGTTTTGAATTTTAGTTCTGATTGACGTAAAGCTTCTTCCGCTTTTTTACGTTTTGTCTCTTCTTTTAATATTGCCCTGGCTTTATTTACGTAATATAGATAGACGGACGCGCTGAAAATTATTAATACAATTAAGACAACCCACTTTTCTATGAATCCTTCCATTGTGCTTAATGCCTCAACTTCAGGCGTAGCAACAATGACTGACCAAAACCGATCCGCAATTTTAACTGGATAGTAAACCGCGCAAATATTTCCCGAATCCGCCTCTGGCAAATTTGGATTAACCCAAGAATAAAATCCGGAACCGTTTTCGCCTTTGGTCGCTTTATTCAACATCGAAATCAAATCGGGATTTTTGGCGAAAAGTTTAAAAACATTTTTGTTATTGTGTTCTATAAAAGGACTGTAAATGACAACCCCTTTCTGGCTAACCGTCCAAGCGAACCCACTTTTTCTTACTTTTATGTTTCTTAGATAATTTTTTGCCAGACTTTCAAAAGGAACAAGAATAGCTATGCCGCCCTTAAAAACACCATTTTTAAAAATGGGCATATAATAGGCAATGCTTCTATATCCTTGAATTGTTTCAAAGACATCACTCACAACCCGCTGATGTGTTTTTAAAATTCTTTGTATATGTTCTTGGTATGATATATCCTTACCGGCATACTGTTGATTATTCGGAACGGTAAAAATAATTTTACCATTTTCGTCAATGCGGGTTATTGCTTGTATTTCCGGAGCGTGACTGTTGTAAAAAAGAGTAGTTAAATTTTTCCCGCTTTCATTAAAATCAATCACAGAGCTTTGTTTTGCCAGATAACTTAAGAGTGCGTCGTAATCGTTGAAAAATAATTGTATTCCATTTGCGGCTTGTTTGGCGTGTGTAAGCTGTTCAACATTTAATTGATTTATGGTTTCTTGTTTTACGTTGTAATATGCAGAATATAGCAATGCTATGCACAGACTAATAATGACCAAGGGCAGAAAGATTTGCTTAAGTAAACTTCTTAACATTCGCTAGTCCGGGAATTCATTTACAACTCTATCTAAAATTAATAAATTCAATTTAATAAAAGCACTTTATAAATTATACTTCTTTTCTAAATCTCTCGACCTGTAAGTAAGCCTGCTGTTCTTAGAATCGTCAATCAAAGAGATCAAATTTTTTACTTTGTTCTTGTCCGCATTATACCGCATGTAAATTTCGATCAAGAATTTCATTGCGGTATTTTTATCCCGCTCGTTATTAGAAACAAGGGCTTTATTAAAAAACTGTTCGGATTTAACAAACAAACTATTTTTAAAATAAAACATTCCCATCAAAAGATTGAATTGATCTTCAAATCCATTAGCGTAGCCAAAAGAGAGTTTCTGTTTTGTATAATTCTCAATATCGTTCACGGCTTTATCCGAAGCAATTTGAATTGTGAGTTCACGCAGCCATTTTAACGCGCCAACATTCTTCTTAACATTTTCAAATGCTTCTTTGTTTCGTGCGGATAAAGTGGATTCATATTTTTTTACTTTTGCAAAATCGCCAATAAGCCAGCTGTTATAAACTATTATATAGCGGACAGCGGCACCGCCGCCACGGTACAATTTCTTTTCATTTTCAAGCGCGCCTTCCCCAAACTGAATAGCAAGTTTGGAATCTCCTTTGGTATCATAAAAACGCGCACGGGCAAAATCATCAATTAAATTTTGTTTGTCGTTTTTAATAAGACTCTCCGCTTTCTTAAAATCCCAGATGTTCATTAAAACTTGGCAGTATGCGTTTAGTGTCCGTTTGTTATTGGGAAATCTTGTCAAAAAACTTTCGAAGTATGGCAGAGCGGCATACTCATTTCCTTCCAGACTTGAGTAAACTTCTATTAGTGTAAGTGCGGATTGACCAAAGGTGAGCTTTCCTTTTTCATAAGCAAGTTGAAGATGAGCCAGACCTTTTTCTCTATCGCCGGACAACCCCAGAATGCCGGCGATAAAGCTGGTTATACCACTCATTCTATCGGCATAGTATTCTATCATTCCAAGCACTAGATATGAATCATAAAATTGAGGATCTGATTTTAGAATTTCTTCCATCATCGCTTTGGCTTTCTTGCCGCTTTTAAAAGCGCTCCACCAAGAGGCATCAATTCCATAAATTCGCGCGGCATATGCATAGATTGTGCCTAAGTAGAATTTGTTTTCCAAATTTTGTTTTGATTCATCGAATTTGTCAATTACACTTTCGCAGTAATCAATTATTTCCTTATTAAGAATTTTTCTTCCTTCATCCCGCTTTTCCGGGTCAAGATCCGCGACTTTTTGATAGTAGTCCAGAATCTTCGTATTAATGAGATAGTAATAATACTTGGGCAAACTGGGATTCAATTTTATCTGTTCTTCGCATATTTTTTTTGCTTGACCGTATTCTTCGTTAAAGGTAAGAGAAATTATTTTTTGATCAAGAAGAGTGGGCTCGGCCGGTCTAGCTTCAATTGCCAAAGTGGAAAGGAGTAGAAGAAAAAGGAAATTTTTCATATAACCTCAAAGCAGATCATTTTCGTTAAATAGCTAATTCTAACAAACAAAATAATCAAAAGTTGCGAATGGCTGGAATCCGTTTGGGAACGGTTTAATAATCAGCATTAACGTAATAATTGTTAAGCCGTACGAATCAATTCTATGTTTGATGCAATAAATTTACCCCACTCGCTTACAATTATTGAAGACAGAATTATATAAAAAATGTTTGCTAATAAATTATTTTTCACCGGCTACAAAAACCGTCCATGCTTGTGAAGGACGACTTTTCAAAATTCCGCTCATCCAATCATATTGCGGATGTTCTTCTAAAAATTTTTTTGCATCGAATGCGGTACCGCATGCTGATCCCCAACGAGCAATAAAAGACATTTGTTTAGCCATAGCGGCATCAACAACTTTTCCATCAAGAGTTCCGCCGGGCTCAAACGGAAGATCAGAGCTATATAGATCGGAATCAAGTTCCCAGTGGGCACAAAGTGCGCGTCTGCTTGGAGAAGAGTTTTTTAGATAAACATCATAATGGTCGGCTTCAAAATTTTTTGCAAGTTCAAGATTTATTTTTCCGGCATTTTCATTCATTAATTGTTTCCACCTAACTCTGCGAGCAACATTAGAATTTTTGATATTAGTTTCATCACTCTTGGTTTCGAGCCGTAAAAGTTTTAAATCTTCTGCTATGTTTGAACCGGTAAAATATCCGTCTTTCTTTTTTTCGAACCCGATTTGTTTTAACCCAAGTTCAAGCCGAGCAATCTCATTCGTGTTGATATCGCCCAAAAGCCATGAATTTGCATATCCGCCGTTGTTATCTTTCTTAATCATCTCGCACCATTCATCAATGGAATTGGCGTATTGAGTTGCGTGACGCATGCGGGAAAATTCCGGTACGCCATTTGGATCGAATGGATAAAATCCGCCGATAGTAGTTTCGGAACCGACGATTCCGGCATCAGTAATAAAAAAATCCGTACCGCTGTGAATAAAACCGGTGAATGCCTGCATAAGAATTCTATGTCCCTTTTCCGGAACGATATCGAGTATAATATTACAGAACGGGTCTTCGTAACCGACCATTGAATTATGTCCCAACACAATTTTTCCGTCGGCGGTCATACTTCCCGTAGCAATGAACGAACTGCACGCATCTTTTTTCGGCGGCGGCGAATTTGTATTGAAAGAATCTTTCACCGTTGGCCACCAATACCAGATTAGCTCCATATATCCGTTTAGAGCAACAATTTCGTCGCGCGTTGTCTGAACTCCCGCGGCTTTCATCCCTTCAACAATTCCATCAATCTCGGCAAGATTTTCTTCATCAACTTTTGTTGTAAGAATATCGTGAGCTCTTTTTACAAACCAAGTCCACTCCATTGCGCTTATGTATTTCCATTTCGCACTTAATTTATTCAGTGATTCTTTGATTTCATTTGCGGTTAAATAACCGTGTTGAAATCCGC
>JAKAMS010000079.1 GCA_021812745.1 Bacteroidota bacterium
TCGCAAGATGACGCTCTTCTTACCGGATTTGATATGAGCGGTTTCAATGAGGCATGGAATGCGGTGTGGGATGTTGAATGCAAAATACTTGATAACGGATGGAGTGCAGAGTTCCGATTCCCATTTTCTACATTCAAATTTTATAATAAAGATAAACAGGTTTGGGGATTTAATATCGAACGCAGCATCCGCAGGAAGAATGAAACAGTTCTCTGGACATCTATTGGTCAAAATTTGGGCTTGATGCAAATTCCACAGGCTGGAGATTTAACCGGGATAGAGAACATTCAAAGGGGAAACCCAATTTATCTTAAACCATATTTTACCGCAGGCGCACAATTTATTGACGGCAACAAAAAATACATTTACGAACCCGGGCTTGATGTAAAATACGGAGTAACCGAAACTCTTTCTCTTGACGCAACAGTAAATACAGATTTTGCTCAAGTGGAAAGCGACCGCGCACGAATTAATCTTTCCCGCTTTCCTCTCTTTTTTCCGGAGAAGAGAGAATTCTTTTTAGAAGGAATGCGGACATTCGATTTTAATCTGGGAAGCAGCGATAATCTTTTTTACAGCAGAAGAATTGGCATAAGTAACGGAACCCAAATTCCAATTATTGCGGGAGCTAAACTTGTTGGTAGAGTTGGTGATTTTGAAATCGGGGCAATTAATATGCAGACCGCAACAAAAGATGAAGAACCGACTACAAATTATTCAGTAGCTCGCGCCAAATACGATCTCTTTGGTTCATCCTCGGTCGGTGTTCTTTTTACAAATAAACTTTCAAGCAAAGGTTATAACCGGGGCATAGGAACAGATCTGAACTTTGCGTTTAATAATTTTCTCGGGGATAAAAATCTTGTTGTTCATGCCGGCATTGCAAAGACCGATGAAAATGAAGGTGCTAAAAATTCCTGGGCGGGTAACTTCTTTGTAGATTTTCCAAACGACTTAATTGATACTTATCTCGGATACAGATTTATACAAGGAGGGTTTAATCCCGCAATGGGTTTTGTTTCAAGAAAGAGTTTTCAGCAGTTAACATATAATCTTCGACTTGCGCCGCGAATTAATCAGTATGGTATAAGGCAATTTGAATTCGAGGTTCTTGAATCAAGTATGTATTACGATAACAACGGCAATCTTCAATCCGCTCAATTTACATTTAGCCCAATCGGAATCCAGACAGAAAGCGGAGATCAATTTTCATTTGGTGTTAACAGAACATTCGATAAACCTGTTGAGGATTTTGAAATCTTCAACGGCACAAAGATACTTGCCGGGGACTACTGGTATACAACTTACGGCACCTCGATTGAGACATCGCCATCGAGAAACATTTATGCAGAGGTAGACTACAGCTGGGGCGGTTATTACAGCGGAAGTAGAAAATCTTTTACCTCCGATGTTTCTTTGATTGCCAACAGGCACCTCACAATTTCCGGCGATTATTCTTTTAATCAAATTAACATAGACAACAGCAGTCTCAATACACACGAGATTGGTTCACGGCTCACTTACAGCTTCTCAACAAAAGTAGCTTCTTCTATCTTTACGCAATGGAACAACGAAGACAATGAAGTTAATATCAATTACCGTATTAACTGGAAACCGAAAGTTGGAAGTGACTTTTACCTTGTGATAAACCAACTGCTTTCAACAGAGAATAAAATTCGTTCTAAAGATTTTGCAATCCTCGCTAAGTTCGTGTGGCTTATAATTATCTAGCAACGCTTTGTTTATGGTAATGCTCTTATTAATGTTCGACTATTTTTAATCTTGCTCATGATCTTAATCTTATATTAGTTTGTAACCGATTCCTAAATGCCTGTTCTCAATTTGAACTAGATTTTTTTGGTAAGTCTATTCTTAACAATAAATTCTAATTATCGTCTGGAAGAAATAATATGAGAAAAGCCATCTTTTTCATTCTTCTCTTTTTAGGAGTTATGATCATCTCTTACTTTATCGCTGCAACTATTAGCGAAAATAATCTTCGCAATAAAGTTGCCGAAGAAACAACAGAGATGTTTAACAAGGCAAAAGATGTGCGTCCGCAAATTGTAACAGAGGCGGATATAAAAAATCTTCCGGAGCCGGTAAGAAGATGGTTGAGATACTCCGGAGCGATCGGAAAAGAGAAAATTGTAAGCGTCCGTCTAAAACAAAAAGGTTTTTTCCGGATAAAGGAAGATAAAGATTGGATGCCGTTTGATGCAGAAGAATATTATACGGTTAACGAACCTGCTTTTATCTGGAATGTGAAAATGAAAATGGCTCCCTTTTTTTATGTAACCGGAAGAGACCGATACTACGATGGGAAAGGGAATATGCTTATCAAGCTAGCATCTATTGTTACGGTTGCTGATGGAAAGGGATACCAAATTGATCAAGGAACACTTCTCCGTTTCCTAAATGAAATAATGTGGTTCCCATCAGCCGCATTAAGTTACTATATCAATTGGGAGGGAATAGATAAAAATTCAGCAAGGGCAACAATGACTTGGGGTGACGTAACCGCTTCGGCAATTTTTGTTTTTGATGATAAAGGCGCACTTGTTACAATGACCGCCGACCGTTATTGCGATGTGGGAGAAGGCAAATTCAAAATGGAAAAATGGGCTACTCCAATTGAAGCTTACAAAAGAATAAATAATATTTTAATACCTTACAAAGGTGCGGCTGTATGGAAATTAAAGAGCGGAGATTTTGAGTACATAAAATTGGAAGTAACCGATATTGAGTATAACAATCCTTCTCTTTATGAAGAATGAAAAGATAAAATATATTGCCTTTCTGTAGGAACAAATAAATGCAGCAACATGCAATTAAAGTACTGCATGTAAATTATCAGATACGGCTCTTAACAATTAATCATGCTTCTCAATTCTCATTTCAATTATTATCTTTACTTCACACTAAACCGAAAGTAATATATGAGCTCAAAAGAAGAAAGCAAGTTACCGGTTTTATTCATCGGTCATGGTTCGCCTATGAATGCAATCGAAGAAAATGAATTTTCGAGAGCGTGGCAAAAAATTGGAAACGAGCTTCCGAGACCGAAAGCTATTTTATGCATCTCCGCTCATTGGTTCGTAAACGAACTGGCGGTTACGGCAATGGAGAAGCCAAAAACAATTTATGATTTCTACGGATTTCCAAAAGAGCTATATGAAATAAAATATCATGCACCGGGATCACCTGAATTTGCGAAAGAAACTTCGCAATTGCTAATTGATCAAAATATAAAGTTAGATTTTGACTGGGGGTTAGATCACGGAACATGGTCGGTATTGTGCAGAATGTTTCCCGATGCCAGCATTCCGACATATCAATTGAGCATTAATTACGCGATGCCTCCAAAATATCATTTCGAAATCGGAAAAAAACTTAGCGCGCTTCGTTCTAAAGGCGTTTTAATTATCGGAAGCGGAAATATTGTTCACAATTTACGTTTGATGAGATCAGACAATAATCCCTACGAGTGGGCTCAAGATTTTGATTATAATTCAAAACGATTGATCGAAAAAAGAGAATTCGAAAGTTTAATTGAGTATTCCAATCTTGGAAAGGAAGCCCTGCTTTCGATACCAACGCCGGATCATTATTATCCGTTACTCTATGTGCTTGGTTGCGTATCTAAAGATGAGGAGATAAAATTCTTCACAGAAAAAATTGATCTTGGCTCGGTATCTATGCGTTCATTAATAATTGGTTAGAAAGTTTAAAACGACTCAATGCAAAAAACAAAATTAGAATTACTCTCACCGGCAAAAGATTTGGAATGCGGAATTGCGGCAATTAATTGCGGTGCGGACGCGGTTTACATCGGCGCGCCAAATTTTGGCGCACGTGCCGCTGCGGGTAATTCGGTTAATGATATTTCAAAGCTTGTTAAGCACGCACATAAATTTTGGGCAAAGGTTTATGTTACTATCAATACAATAATTTATGATAACGAACTCGAAGAAGTCCGCTACTTAATTACTGAACTTTACAACATTGGCATTGACGCAATTATTTTCCAAGATATGGCGCTGCTGGAAATGGAAATTCCGCCCATTCAACTATTTGCTTCCACTCAAACTCATAACTACGAATTAGAAAGAATCAAACTTCTGGATGGAATTGGAATCAAAAGAATTATTCTCGCGAGGGAGTTATCGCTCGATCAGATAAAAGAAATACGTAAATCTGTAAATGCGGAACTTGAATTTTTTATTCACGGGGCACTTTGCGTTTGTTTGAGCGGACAATGTTATATGAGTCATGCAATAACCGGAAGAAGCGCAAACCGCGGCGAATGTGCGCAGCCGTGCAGAATGGAATACACACTGATTGACCGGAACGGAAAAGTAATTGTGAAGGATAAACATTTATTGTCCCTCCGCGATCTTGATCTTTCGGCATATTTAAATGATTTGATAGAAGCGGGGATTACTTCGTTTAAAATAGAAGGACGGCTGAAAGATATTGGTTATGTAAAAAACATTACCTCATACTACCGTCATAAACTTGACGCAATCATCGAAAACAATTCTTCGTTTGAAAAATCGTCTTCCGGTTTTTCTATAATTCCATTTGAGCCGGACCCGGAACGGACATTTAACCGCGGATACACTTCCTATTTTATTGACGGCAAAGATGAAAAAATCTCTTCTACCGATACGCCAAAATCAAGAGGAAAATTTCTTGGTATTGTTTCCAGCGTTGATAGAAATGGTTTTACGATTGACACGCGAGGGACAATTATTAACGGCGATGGCATCTGTTTCTTTGATGAAGAAGGCGAACTTGTTGGTATGAATGTTAATCAAGTAAGCGGCGACACAATTTTAACTGCTGAAAAGAAAGGGATTGTGGTTGGAACAGCCGTTTATAGAAACTATGATCACGCTTTTGAAGTTGAGTTAAAGAAAGAATGTGAAAGAAAAATCCGCGTTAATATTTTTATTGATGAAACAAAAACCGGTATGCGCATTACTGCTGTTGATGAATCCGGAATAAAGATTGTAAAAACAGTTGATGCGGAAAAAAATATTGCGGAAAACGAAACAAGAGCCGTAGAAATATTTAAAAAACAATTTTCAAAATCCGGCGAAACCATATTTGAAGTTCTCGATGTAAAAGTAAATTTCAAATTGCCGCTTTTCTTTCCGGTTAAAGAGATTAATGAATTGCGCCGGACTGTTTTAGAATTGCTTGAAAAGGAAAGAACCAAGAAATATAAAATTGAGAATTGCGAATTGAGAATTGCAAATTATCGCTTGAATAAATCCAAGCTTGATTACAAAGCAAATGTTGTTAATAAACTTTCCGCAAAATTTTATAAAGAACAAGGCGTTGTAGAAATTGAAGACGGGTTTGAACTTCAAAAAAATTTTTCCGGCAAGACATTAATGACTTGCAAATATTGTATCAAAGGAGAACTTGGTTACTGTCCGAATGATTCAAACGAAAAATTGAATGAGCCGCTTTATCTTTCAAACGGCGGAAAGAAATATAAACTCGTTTTCAATTGTAAAGATTGCAAAATGGAAATTGTACACGAGTAAAAAACAATTGCGGTCGCCGGTTATTGGCTAAGCATCATCCCGCTTAATTTCAGCAAATCTTTTTCGCTCATTTTTGCGGTGAACCGCGCAGAGGCAAGTCTGCTTTGTGCAGTAGTATAGTTTTTTTGAACGTCTCTAAATTCAAGCGGAGATAAACTGCCAAGATTTAGCTGATCAATCGCTAAGTCTAAATTCTCTTTTGCAACAGAAACATTTTCGTCTTCTAGTTTCAAAATTTCCAAATTCTTTTCATAATTTTTATACGCAATAAGCATATTCGATTCTAAGAGAGATCTGCTTTGCCGAAGTTCAATATCACTTTTGTCTAATGATATCAATGCGTTTTCATACTGAAGTTGTGTTGTAAATCCGTTAAAAAGATTCCACGACAAATTTAATCCGTAATTATAGCCGTAACTTCGGTTGGCTTTAACCAAATTTGCATCGGATTGGGATTTTTGGTAAGTGTATCCGCCTATCAAACTTAAAGAAGGGAAATAATCTGTTTTAGATAAGCTTACATCGTAAGAAGAGAGAATTTTATTTTTTTCGTATTGCAGAACAACAGCATTGTTTTTTAACGCCGCTTCATTCAATTGTTCGAAAGATAATCCTTCTCTTATTGCAATCGTATCATCAACATCAAAATCACCGGCAGCGCTGCGCGAAAGCAACTTGTTAAGTGTAACTTTTAAACTGTTTATCGTAACTTCTTGAGCAAGAAGATTTGATTTATCGGAATTCAAATCTACTTTTGCCCGTAAGACATCAAGTTGAGATGCCGAACCTACAGAAAGTTTTTCTTTTGCAAGTCTAACACGCTCTTCGGAAATTGTAATGCTCTCTTTTGCAACCCGGTATAGATATTTCTGCCTAACCAAGTCGTAATAGGTTTGAATTACATCGGAGAGAGAGTTCTCAATTTGATTTCTTAATTGAATCTCGCCAAGTTCTTTGTATTCTCTTAATTTTGAATATGACGTGAACATTTTAAATCCATCAAAAAGAGTCCAGCTTAAAGCAATATTAGCATAAGTTGAATTTGATGACGCTTCGTTTTCGTTAACACTTGATCCGTCCGAATACTCTTGCTTGGTTTTGGTTACCGTTCTGGTTTGAGACCCGGATGCGTCAACTCTTGGCAAAAAGCCTGCGTTTCCTAAAGAATAATTATTGCCGCTGATTTCTACATCTTTCTTTGCAAGGTTTATATCATAATTATTTTCGAGAGCTATTTTAATCGCGTCGTTCAGAGAAAGTTTCTGCTGAGAGAACAACATTGTTGCCGATAAAAAGAAAAATCCAACTGCTGAAAAAACTTTGGTCTTCACTTAAATCTCCATT
The DNA here is from genome assembly GCA_021812745.1 of Bacteroidota bacterium. Next base: position 6,903 of record JAKAMS010000079.1, read on the forward strand.
ACTGCTTTGAGTGATAATTTATTTTGCTTCCGTAACATTTGATACGCTCTTTGATTTTTCCGAGAAGTAGGTGTAAACAGCCGGAATAACAAAAAGAGTTAGAATAGTTGAAAACGCTAATCCGCCAATAACCGCAATACCCATTGATACACGGCTCTCGGCTCCGGCACCAAGCGCAAGTGCTATTGGCAATGTTCCAAGAATTGTTGCAAGACTTGTCATCAAGATTGGACGGAAACGCAGAACAGCCGCTTCTCTTACAGCTTCAACAACCGAAAGTCCTTGTGCCTTTTTCTGATTTGCAAACTCTACTATTAAAATTCCATTCTTGGTAACAAGACCGATTAACATAACCAATCCAATCTCGCTGAAGATATTCATTGTCTGATTAAAAATGAATAACGACATGAAAGCGCCGGCAATTGCAAGCGGAACAGTAAACATAATAATAAACGGATCTCGAAAACTTTCGAACTGTGCGGCTAGAATTAAATATAAAAGCGTTAGCGCAAGAATGAATGTGAAAAGCAGACTTGAAGAACTTTCCTTAAAATCTTTTGATACGCCGGTGAGAGCTGTTGCAAATGATTCATCTAATACTTTTTCTGATATTTTATCCATCGCCGTTATGCCATCGCCTATGGTTTTTCCGGGAGCTAAGCTGGCTGAAAATGTTGCCGATACATAGCGGTTGAATCTGTAAAGCTGCGGAGGACTGCTTTGCGTTTTAATTGTAATAAAATTATCAAGCTGTATCAATTCGCCCTTGCTCGATTTAACGTAAAGCGATTGAAGGTCTAGAGGTTTAGCTCGGTATTCTTTTGCTATTTGACCGATTATCTGATACTGTTTTCCGTTCATAATAAAATAACCGTATCGCTGTCCACTTAATCCAAGCTGCAATGTTTGTGCTATATCAACAACGGCAACACCAAGTTCACGGGCTTTCGAGCGGTCAATCTCGAGCGCGAGTTCTGGCTTGCTGAATTTCAAATTCACGTCCACCTGTGCGAATGTAGGATCTTTTCTTGCTTCATCTAAAAATTTTGGAATAGCGTCTCTCAATTTTTCAATCGTTGGCGCTTGTACTACATATTGAACTGGCAAACCGCCGCCGCGTTGCGTACCAATAGTTTGCGCCTGTACTACGAATGTTCTTCCATCGCTTAATCTATTAACTTGCTTTGTTAACTCTTCATAAATTTTTTGTTGAGAGCGGGTACGTTTATCCCGGTCAGCAAGCATAATTCTTATGAATCCTGAATTATTTGTTCCACCCCCGCCGCCGGTTGCTACTCCCATCAATGTTGATTCTGTCTCCGGTACTTTATCTTCAACAATTTTGTAAAGTTTATCCATAAAATTATACGTGAAGTTATATGTGGACCCTTCAAGAGTAGTTGTACTGATGCGGAGTTCGTTTCTATCTTCGATAGGCGCTAATTCTGTTTGAAGCAAAGGAAAAATTATAAATGCTGCAACAAGCGTAGCACCCATTACTGCAAATCCAAGCCATCTTTTATTAAGAAATTTTGATAATGCTTTTTCGTAACCCGAAATAAATTTCACAAAGAACGGTTCCGTTAATTGATAAAATTTACTATGATGAGCGCGCCGTTTGATTATTCTTGAACTTAACATTGGCGTAAGAGTTAAGGCAACAAAGGCAGAGATAATAACAGAGCCTGCTATGACAATTCCAAACTCGCGGAATAATCTTCCGGTTAATCCTTGAAGAAAAATGATTGGAAGAAAAACAACAGCCAATGCAACCGTAGTAGAAATGATTGCAAAGAAAATCTCGGCAGATCCTTTCATCCCGGCTTCCATCGGGTCCATTCCGTCTTCAATCTTTTTGTAAATATTTTCCAAAACTACAATTGCATCATCAACTACAAGACCAATGGCAAGCACAATTCCAAGCAGAGTCAAAACGTTGATCGTAAAATTCATAAAATACATTATGAAAAACGCACCGATGAGAGAAATCGGAATTGCCAGAATTGGAATTATAGTTGTTCGCCAATCTCTTAAAAATAAAAATATGATCATTATAACAAGTATGAACGCGATAATGATGGTTTCTTCAACTTCGCCGATTGATTTACGGATATATCTTGTTGAATCGGAACTTATATCAACTTGAATGTCTGCGGGAATATCTTTCTTTATCTGTTCAACTCTTTTGTAACATTCATCCGCAATATCAATATGATTGGAACCTGGTTGCGGCGTAATAACCACACCGATCATCGGAATGCCGTCACGCTTAATAATTGAGTATTCATTCTCCGGACCCAATTGTGCATAACCGATATCTGAAAGACGAATGAACTGTCCTTGGTCTTCTCTAATGATAAGATTATTAAATTCTTTGGGAGTCATCATTCTTCCCTTGGTTCGAATAGTCATTTCGGTATTTGTGCCTTCAATTCTGCCGGAAGGGAGTTCAACATTTTCACTGTTAAGGGCAGAACGGATTTCTGCCGCCGAAACTTTTAGCGAAGCCATCTTATAAGGATCCAACCACA
>JAKAMS010000080.1 GCA_021812745.1 Bacteroidota bacterium
GATAAGTTTTGTTTTCATTTCATCCTTCCGAAAATTTGATAATTTACCCATTACGGATATATGATTAAAAGCGCGTGGAAATTAAAGAATTATTTTTTCGAATACACATCTTTAACAATATTTAACATGGAATGAAATTTTTGATTCCCGGTTCAAATCATTATGTTATGCTTGGAGACTAGGTTTAGATACCAAAGCTGCGGACTTAGCTGGACGCCGCTGTCTCCGTTATTTTCAGCATCAAGATATTATTTGTACTTTTCTACATAGAAAGGAATGAACATCATACTCTGTTAATCTAAAATCCACATCAAAAAAATTCATTAACTAAAATAGATGAGGTTATATGAAAAAAGTATCGGTTCTACTTTGCTCATTAATTTTTGTGCTCTGCGCTATAGATCTTTCAGCGCAAGTTGAAGTTCGCATGGTGCAAAATCCCGACGTTTCAAAAACACATATAGTCTTTACGTATGCGGGCGATTTGTGGATCGTAGCGAAAGAGGGAGGCACGGCATTCAAACTCAGTTCGCCAAAGGGACAGGAACTTTATCCAAAATTTTCACCCGACGGTTCTCAAATTGCGTTCAGCGGAATTTATAACAACAACTACGATGTATATGTAGTTCCTTCCTTTGGCGGTGTACCAATAAGGGTTACTCATCACGGAATGAACGATAGAATAATTGATTGGTATCCTGACGGAAAAAATCTCCTATACGTTTCTTCAATGAACAGCGGCAAACAACGATTTGACCAATTTTATAAAGTTGGTATGAACGGAGGAGATCCGGAAATGCTTCCTATTCCTTACGGTGAAATGGCGTCACTATCTCCGGATGGGAAAAAAATTGCATATACACCTTTGAGCCAAGCATTTAGAACATGGAAACGCTATCGCGGCGGCTGGCATGCGAACATTTGGATTTTCGATCTTGAAAAGAAAACAGCGGAAAACATTTCAAATAGTCTTAGCAATGATGAATTCCCGATGTGGTCAGGAAATAAAATTTATTATCTGTCGGACCGCGGTAAAGACTTACGGGCAAATATTTGGTCTTACAATATTGACACAAAAGAGAATAAGCAAATCACAAAGTTCACCGACTACGATATTCATTTCCCTTCTATCGGTCCATCAGATATCGTTTTTGAAAAAGGCGGAAAACTTTTTCTATTAAATCTTGCAGATGAAAAATACACGGAAGTAAACATTAAGATTGTAACAGATGAAATCACTTTAATGCCTCAGGCAGAAAACGTTTCGAAACTAATTCAGAATGCATGGCTTTCTCCTGATGGAAAGCGCGCGCTCATTGAAGCCCGTGGAGAAATTTTTTCCGTACCTGCGGAAAACGGTCCAATATTTAATTTAACCAAAAGTTCAGGAGCGGCAGAAAGATATCCCGCATGGTCGCCGGATGGAAAATATGCGGCATATTGGAGCGATAAATCCGGCGAGTATGAATTGACCGTAAGAAACTTGAAAAATCCGAACGACGAGAAAAAACTAACTTCGTACGGAGCCGGGTACCGTTATCAATTATATTGGTCGCCGGACAGTAAGATGCTTGCTTTCATAGATAAAGCAATGGCAATAAAAATTTATGATATGGAAAAAGATAAGACTTACGATGTTGACAAGGCGCTTCATTTCTATCAAGGCGATTTGCAAAGTTTTAGTGTTAGCTGGTCTGCAGATAGCAAATGGCTTGCTTACTCACGCGATTTAGAAAATCAAAAATCGGCTCTCTTCTTATTTGACGTGAAAGAAGAGAAGACACATCAAGTTACAGCCGGCTACTATGGAGACTCAAACCCGGCATTCGATCCGGATGGAAAATATTTGTACTTCACAACCAACAGAACTCTCAAACCGGTTTACAGCGATATTGACAACACATTCATTTATCCGAATACAACAAATATTGCCGCCGTAACATTGAATGAAGATATTATTTCTCCGCTTGCGCCAAAGAACGACACAACTTCAGTAAAAAAAGAAGAGCCAAAGAAAGATGAGAAAGATGGGAAGAAAGAAGGATCAAAAGATGAGAAGAAGACTGATGCAAAAGAAAAATCTAAAGACGTTAAGATCACTCTTGAAAATTTTGAAGACAGAATTGTAATACTTCCGGCTACCCCGGGTAATTACGGGAACATTGCCGCGGTTTCCGGCAAACTGATTTATCAAAGAATGCCTAACAGCGGTGCGGCCAATAAAAACAAAGCCGTTGTTTATTATGATCTTGAAGCCCGTGAGGAAAAAACTATTATTGATGATGCAGATGCATTTCAAGTAAGTGCTGATGGAAAAAAAATCCTTCTGGTTAAAGGCAGTAATTTTTCTGTTGTTGATATTGCGCCAACACAAAAAATGGAAAAGATGATGCCTACTTCTCAACTTGAAATGACAATTGATCCAAAAGCCGAATGGAAACAAATCTTTAATGATGTTTGGAGATTTGAACGCGATTTCTTTTATGATCCAAACATGCACGGGGTTGATTGGAACGAAATGCGCACTCACTACGGAAAATTAATTGACAACTGCGTAACGCGCTGGGATGTAAATTTTGTTATTGGCGAGTTGATTGCCGAACTAAACGCTTCTCACACTTATAGAGGCGGCGGCGATGTCGAAGAATCTCCGACAAGAAACGTTGGTTATCTAGGCATAGATTGGGAAATAGCAAACGGTGCATACAGAATCAAAAAAATAATTAACGGCGCTCCTTGGGATACCGAAGTCCGTTCTCCTTTAATGATGCCCGGCTTAAAAGTTAAAGAAGGAGATTACATACTTGAAGTTAACGGCTCGCCTATTGATGTAGCTAAAGATCCATGGGCAGCATTTGAAGGTCTTGCGGGAAAAACTGTAGAGCTTACAATAAACAGTAAACCAAACTTTGAGGGCTCACGTAAAATTTCTGTTGCTACAATTCCCGACGAAACACGATTAAGAAATCTGGCTTGGATTGAATCGAACAGAAAACGAGTTGACGAAGCAACCAACGGAAAGATTGGATATATATATGTCCCGAGTACGGGTATTGACGGACAAAATGAATTGATAAGACAATTCGCCGCTCAATTTAAAAAAGAAGGATTGATCATTGATGAACGGTTCAACGACGGCGGACAAATACCAGACCGGTTTATTGAAATACTCGACCGTAAGCCGCTTGCGTTCTGGGCAGTGCGCGATGGAAAAACATGGCAGTGGCCTCCATTCGCTAATTTTGGTCCAAAAGTAATGCTGATAAACGGATGGAGCGGTTCCGGCGGCGATGCATTCCCGGATTATTTCAGAAAAGCAAAATTAGGTCCTCTTGTTGGAACAAGAACATGGGGCGGATTAATTGGAATTACCGGTGCACCTGCTCTAATTGATGGCGGAAGCGTAACGGTTCCTACTTTCCGCATGTTTGATCCGGACGGAAAATGGTTCAAGGAAGGTCATGGCGTAGATCCCGATATTGAAGTGATTGACGACCCGGCACAACTTTCAAAAGGAATTGACCCGCAGCTCGAAAGAGGAATTCAAGAAGAGATGAAACTATTAGAAAAGAATCCGCCGGTTAATCCAAAGCAACCGCCGTATGAAAAAAGATAATCTTTAATATTTCTGCGTCTCCCTTCTTCGCAAGGAGGGAGACTTTTTTCTAATCTAAAAACCAATCCCAAAAATTTGTTTTCTCTTTGGACGGTTGTTTGTAATTACGCCAAAATTTTGTGTACATACTTTGCTCAATCAGTCCAACCGGTCCTTGATAAATTCCCCCGTCCTTAAAACCGTCATAAACTCTAACTGCAATTACATTTTCCTTGTTGGCGAGCAGCAAATCTTGTGGAATAAAATATCCGCGGAATAATTGCCATTCTTCTTTTGTGTTATAACGTATCGGTTGAGCATTCAAATTACCAGTAGAGCCGATTAATTTTCCGTTAAGATAAACTTCATCAATATCATCAATCTTGCCCAACACAAGAACCAATTTTTTGCTTGCTAATTTATCATCCGGCTTAAATGATAAACGGTACCAAGCAAAACCGTCATAGTTTTCATAACCTTGGTTTTCCCAATGACCGGGGACAAGAATTTTGCCCCAATCTTTATCATTAAGTTTTTCTTCTTTCCAATTTATATCATCGCCGGTTTTAAATTCCCAAATGCCGCTGAGATCCAGATCTAATTTCATAGCGTCTTTATTTTCATATAATCCAATTTCTCCTTCAAGGATTCCTCCCTCTAACTCGGCATCATAGACACGGACTGCAATTACGTTCTCTTTATTTGAAAGCAAATATTTATCAGGAATATGATATTCCCGCCAGGCATTGTAAGCAGTTTTATAATTTGGGGGGAACGATCCGGAGAATCCTATTAAATTGCCGTTCAGGTAAACTTCATCAACATCATCTATTCTTCCAAGCTTTAATGTTATGCCGTTTCCTTTTGATGTGTGATTGAATGTAAAATGTTTTCTATACCACGCATAGCCATCGTAACCATGAAATCCTTGATTTTCCCATGAAGAAGGAACTTGTACAGTCTCCCAAGATTTGTCGTCATAATTCTGCGCTGACCAGTTCTTATCATCGCCGATAGAAAATTTCCAACTTCCTTTAAGATTTACCAGGCGTTCTAAATTCTGAGGAAAAGAGAGCCCAGACAGAAACAATAAGAACCCGGTTACAGCGCAGATAACTTTCATATTCATTGCTCAGCCCATTTTACTCTGTATAATATAGCCAGCGCAACAATTAGTTATGCAATCTCTTTGTAATTTGTTGTAAAAAATTGTCACAATTATATTCCGTCATTTAAAGTAACAACTGTTTTATCAGCATTATATTCTTCTGCAATAGCACTGCATATTCTTTTTACTTTTAGATCATCATCCTTTACTGCTGCGGCATAGATTGCATCCATTCCTTTTTCATCACCAATCTTATAAAGGACTAATGCAATCAGAACACGGTTTTTGGGATTTTTTTCTACTTTGAATTGATCTACCAATGCTTCAACAGCTTCAGTAACCTGGTATAGCCCAGCAAAATAGATTGAGCTTTTTCTTAAGCCGTCATTTTCCGATTTGATACCATTGTTCAAATTTTTGATTGAATATTCTTTGAACTCTGGATAAGTGTTTTTCGCACTCTGCCCCATAGTTGCAGAGGTAAGAACTAAAACCGTCATTACAGTTAATAATGCGCTTTTAACGAATGTGTTGTTTGTACTTTTCATTTCTTTCTCCTTTGATTGTTGAGTTGTTCTTTATCTCTACATCATTAGTCGAAATGTTTCAAAGGAGAGTTGTCAAAGTTGCATAAAGAATTGTAATCAATTGTCACAAGTCAATACGGTTCTCTATTTCCAAAGTAAAGTGTGCTGAATTATTTTTCTACGTAATTAGTTTGTAGCCAATTCCATGAACAGTGAGTATTGTTCTTGAATTGTTGGGGTCTGTTTCTATTTTTTGGCGGAGTTTAACAATGAAGTTATCAATAGTACGCGATGTTGTATAAACATCTTGCCATACGTTTTTTAAAAGATCATCTCGGCTAACTGTTTGGTTCCGGTGATCATATAAATATTTAAGAAGTTCAAATTCTTTATGGGACATTTGCACGGCGTTTCCGTCATCAGAAGCGTTGTAACTGGGGAAGTGGATTTCAAGTTTGCCTATTTTTATCAAATCATTTTTTGTTTCGGATTTTTCTGTCCGGCGCAAAATTGCTTTGATGCGTGCCAGAAGTTCACGTAAGCTAAACGGTTTTGTAACGTAATCATCCGCGCCGAGTTCAAGTCCAATTATTTTATCTACTTCTTCCCCTTTTGCTGTTAGAAGAATAATAGGAGTAGCATTTTTTTGTTCACGTGCTTTCCGGCAGACATCAAAGCCGGAAAGTTTTGGAAGCATAACATCCAGCAGAATCAGGTCATATTTATTTTCAAGAATTTTTTTCAATCCGTCTTCGCCGTTACCGGCAAAATCAACTTCATAACCTTCAAATTCCAGATTGTCTTTAAGCCCCATTCTCATATTCGGTTCATCTTCAACTATAAGCAGTCTGGGCATAATTTCTCCTTATTTTTTTTGTTCCATTGGAAAAATTAATCTGAAAGTGCTTCCTTTTCCAATTTCACTTTTTAATTTTATTTCACCTTTATGCGCGTCAACCATATGTTTGACGAGTGTAAGTCCGAGTCCGGTTCCTTTTGTGTTATGTACATCTACACTGCCGGCGCGGTAAAATTTGTCAAATATTTTTTTCTCTTCTTCGCCTGAAATACCGACTCCCGAATCTTCGACTTCTATAAAAGCTTTGCCGTCTGTTAGTCCCGTTCTAAGCACAACACGTTTTTTATCATTACTGTATTTGACTGCGTTATCTATCAGATTAATCACGGATTCAGAAACAGCTTCGGAATCAATATTCATTTCCAATGTGCCGCTATACCGTTCAAACAAAAACTCAAATCCTTTCTGCTGTAAATGAAATTTGTAGCTGTCATAAATTTTCCCGGCGAGGATATTCAAATCGGCTTTAGAAAAATTAAACTGCCATTTGCCAGCTTCAATTTTTGAGAAAGTTAAAATCTTGTTAACTATTTTACTCAAGCGCTCTGTTTCTTGTTGAATGATTTGGTAATACTCGTTCCGTTTTTCTTCTGTTTTAACTCGTCCCATAGAAAGCGTTTCGGCAAACATATTAATAAGCGCAAGTGGCGTGCGTAGTTCGTGAGAGACATTTGAGACAAAATCACTTTTAATCTGCGCCAATTCTACCTCATGTTTGATATTTCTATAACCGAACCAAGCAACTATCAACATCAGAAGAGATAAACCAAGAATCAGAATTAAGTTAGTGTCTGTTCTATTCCGGGCAAGACTTTCAATAGATGTTCCTTTGAGCGCAATTCCGAGCGAGTAATTTGGAATAAGCCAGAGATTATTACTTCGTTGAATTTTTTGATCGGGAGAATAATCAATTGAATAAACAATTTTGTTTTTTGCCGAATCAGAAACAACAAAAGTAAATTCATTACTTGCCGCACTTTGAATCTTTGATGCGAGGTTTTGCCGTACGAACTTCTCTTTATTTATTGCCAGTCCGCATAATCTTCCATCCGAAAGAATAAAAACCAACAACTGCATCTTTTCATTCAATCCTTTTTGAAGCGGTTCAATTTTAATAAAGTTGTTAGATTTATAACGGTAAAGCCGGGATATAATTTGTTGATTTTGTTTTAATGCAGCAGCAACTGCCTCATCGTTCTCTTTCAAAGACGACCGATTTAACAAATTGTTTTTTATTAATAAACTGTCGGAAAGGGAAATATATTCTACCGAAGAATTGTCATCAAAAAAACGTTTTAAGCGATTGGTAATTTTTAGATCATTTCCGGCGGCTTCATCAACCGCGGCTTGAATTTTTGTTGTCCAGCTTCTAACAATATCTTCCGAATACTGATTTACGGAAAAGAGAATGGATTCAAGCTGATTCTTATATATATCCCCAATAATTTTTTCGTTCTCATTTAAAGAAACAATTTCTCTAGAAGCGAAAAAAATAATTGGAAGACCAATAATTAATATTAGAAATAGACCGATTTTTTTTATAGGTTTGACCATAGTTCAATTAAAAATGACAATCGTTTGCATTTGCAAAATATCAAAAACTCTCATCAAAAACTTTCGTCTAATGACGGTCGGTTACAAACTAATCACACAATAATATGGAGTCGTTATGAAATTTTTACGTCTCTTGCTCATCTTTACTATTGCTGTTTCATCATTGACAGCCCAAAGAAAGGGTGATGCAAAAGAAGAGAAGAAAGAAAAAGACAAATTAAACAGCGCCACTTTCAACGGATTAAAATTCCGCGGTATTGGTCCAGCATTTACAAGCGGACGAATTGCTGACTTTGCTGTTAACCCTAATAACCACAGCGAATATTATGTTGCTACAGCAAGCGGCGGTTTATGGAAAACAACCAACAACGGAACAACATGGCAAGCGCTTGCAGATACAGTTCAAGCTTATTCAATGGGCGTTGTTGTTATAGATCCGACAAATTCAAATGTTGTTTGGCTTGGAACCGGCGAGAACAACCATCAGCGTGCGCTTGGCTACGGATGCGGTGTTTACAAATCTGCCGATGGCGGACAAAGCTGGAAATTTATGGGATTGAAAGAGTCGCGGCAAATTGGCGGAATTGTTGTTGATCCTAAAAATCCAAATACAGTTTATGTTGCGGCGGAAGGATCTGCATGGGGACCGGGAGGAGACCGTGGTCTCTATAAAACAATTGACGGCGGAAAGACATGGAATAAAGTTTTAAACATCAGCGAAAATACAGGCGTTAATAATGTTGTTATGGATCCGCGCGATCCCAACGTTTTATATGCAACATCTGAACAAAGACGCAGACATATTTTTACAAAAATCGGCGGCGGTCCTGAAACCGCTGTTTATAAATCTACCGATGCCGGCGCTACATGGGAAAAAATTATGAACGGTTTGCCTAAATCTGATATGGGCGGAACCGGAATTGCAATCTCACCGGCTAATCCTGATGTTGTTTATATTATTGTTGAAGCAGCAGAAGGGGGCGGATTTTTCCGTTCAACAAACCGCGGTGCTTCGTGGCAAAAAATGAGCGATCATTTTGCACAAGGACAATATTATAACGAGATCTACTGCGATCCCAATAATGTTGATAAAGTTTTTTCCACCGAAACAGTTACTCAATACACTGAAGACGGCGGCAAAACATGGAAACCATTGGGCAATAACGAACGTCACGTTGATGATCATGCGTTATGGATAGACCCAACTAATACCGATCATATAATGATTGGCGGAGACGGCGGAGTTTATGAAACTTTTGATTTAGGAAAGAATTTCATTTTTAAAAGTAACCTCCCAATTACTCAATTCTACCGTGTAAGCACAGATAACAATCTTCCTTTTTATAATATCTATGCGGGAACACAGGATAACAATAGTTTCGGAGGACCGTCACGTTCAATCCGAGGAATCGGGGTTATCAGTGACGATTGGGTAGTAACAAACGGAGGAGACGGATTTTGGAGCGCGAATGATCCTACAAATCCGGATATCATCTATGCGGAATCACAATATGGCGGAATGGTGCGCTTCGATAAAAAGAGTGGTGAAGCAATTGACATTAGACCTGAACCTGCGAAAGGAGAAAATACTTTTAAATGGTACTGGGATACTCCGCTAATTATTAGTCCTCATTCAAACACTCGTCTTTATACCGCCGCTGAAAAAGTTTTCAGAAGTGATGACAGAGGTGATTCATGGACAGAAATCAGCGGTGATCTTACAACAAAAACAGACCGCAATACATTTCCGGTTATGGGAAAATATTGGA
>JAKAMS010000081.1 GCA_021812745.1 Bacteroidota bacterium
TTGTAAAAGAAACGAGCAGATTAAGCGTACGCAGTAATGGAAAATTGATTCATTCTTAGAAAGATTTGATTGTAAAGACACATTTTAAGCTGGTTTTAGTTATAAAGGTGGTTAACATTTGTATAAATAGATGTGCCACCTTTAATTTTTTTTATCCCCACTTTCCCGCAATTCCATAATCTGAAATATTAAAAAGAAATTTATATACATACTTCAGTCATTTTTTTTTATTTTTACTTTCGTAAAGAGTTAGTTCCAATTAAGTGTCACCGGAAACAACCTATGAAAGATTTTGTACAAGAGAATAAGTTGATTTTACTCGGGAAACTGACGGCTGGATTAGTGCATGAAATCAGAAATCCCCTCTCTGCTATCAAACTGAATCTTGATTATATGAAGATGGCTCAAGATGACTTGCCGTCGGATATAAAAGAGATTGTTACCGATACTCTGGATGCTTTTGAACAGGTAAATTTTTTAATTGAAGATGTTCTTGATTTTACACGCAAGCCAACAGAAAAGTCGCATCAAGTATGCGTTTCGGCATTAACAGATAAGTGCCTAAAAATTATTTCAACTACCGCCCGCAGCAAAAGAGTAACAATCAAAAAGGAATTTGAAGAAGGCCTGCCTTTACTAAATGTGAATAAAAATAAATTGATGCAGATTTTTCTTAACCTAATAAATAATGCCATAGAAGCTTCTGAAGAAAAAGGTAATATTATCATTCGCAGTTCAAAAAGAAACATGGATAATACTACTTATGTGGTTTGGGAAACGCAAGATTTTGGAGCGGGCATTAAAGCCGAAGACAAAGAAAAAATATTATCCGGATTTTTTACAACAAAAAGCAACGGACATGGAATTGGTCTCGGCGTTTGTAAAAAACTCTCGGAAGAAATTAAAGCGGAAATGATTTTTGAATCGGAATATGGCAAAGGCACAACTTTTTCTGTCCAGTTTGCACTGGATGATAAATAATAGCTACTCTCACTGAAAAGAAGAAAATTATGACAACAAAAATACTGATAGTTGATGACGACGATCTGGTTTCTGCCTCGTTAAAAAAAGTTTTAATAAAAATTGGTTACGATGTCTCAACCTGCTTGAATGCCGGCGAAGTTGAACAATTTATCGAGCAGTTTCAACCGGATATTATTCTTCTGGATATTTATCTTACAACTCATAATGGTATTGATGTTCTCCGTTCACTTAAGAAAAAACATTCTTCCATTCCTGTAATTATGATAACCGGCTACGCAGATGTGAAGATGGCAGTTACTGCAATTAAATCTGGCGCTTTTGATTTTCTCTTAAAACCAATTGATTTAGAACAGCTCAAGTTTGTTTTAGAAAAAGCTGTGGAAAATCTTAGTCTCAAGTCGGAAGTCAATAAACTTCATACTTTATTGGAAGAGAACGAACTGACAAAGGAATTTTTTGGCAAAAGTTCCAAAATTCAGCGCATTGTTTCTTCTGTAGAAAAACTTGCCAAGAGTACAGATACAACAATTCTTCTTGAAGGAGAAAGCGGTACCGGCAAAGAAGTTTTCGCAAAGTTTATACATCAGCAAAGCCCGCGCTGCAACTCAACGTTCATTACAATTAACTGTGCTACAATTCCCAAAGACTTGGCAGAAAGCGAATTATTCGGACACGAAAAAGGAGCATTTACAGGCGCTTCCACAAAGACCAAACTTGGCAAATTCGAACTTGCAGACGGAGGAACGATTCTGCTAGATGAAATCGGCGAACTAACTTTAGACCTTCAAGTTAAACTTTTACGCGTACTTCAGGAGAGAAAATTCTACAGACTTGGCGGAGAAAAAGAAGTTTCTGTAAACGTACGTGTTCTTGCCGCAACAAATAGAAATCTGGAAGAAGAAGTTGGTAGGGGAATGTTCCGGGAAGATTTGTATTACCGCTTAAATGTAGCAAAGATAAATATTCCGCCTCTGCGAGAGAGAAAAGAAGACATCATTTACATAGCATACTCTTTCTTAAATGAATTCGCGAAAAAATTTGGTAAAAATATTTCTGGTATTGATAGTGCCGGACTGGATCTTCTGAAATCTTATTCATGGAAAGGTAATATTAGAGAATTGCGTAACGTGATAGAACGGGTTGTTCTTCTTGCCGAAGAAGACGAATTAAGCGACCATCACTTTTCATTCTTGATAGAAGGCAAGGAAGCCGATGGAAATGATGATGAAAAGTTTATTCTTCAGGTTCCGCCAAAAGGTGTAAAAATTGATTTGGTCTTAAAGACGCTTATTCAGAAGACATTAAAAATTACAAACGGTAATCAAGTGAAAGCCGCAAAAGTTCTTGGACTTTCCAGGTCTAAACTGCGCTACCGAATGGAACAACTGGGTATTGAAGTAACTAAGAATATTAACTGATTCACGGAAAAATTTTTATTGGGTAATAACTCCGTCCTTTCTATTACTTTTTAATTTTCCCCGTCATTTTTTCCTTTTAACGAACAGTTTTTTGTAATTCCACAGCAAATTTCGTTAAATATTTCTAAAACCATCCGATAATAGAGCAGTGCATTTTGTAGTTATTCCAAAAAATGTAGACGGTTGTTAAAGAAAATTTTATGCGCAATTATTAGCAGTTGGCTAATATTCTACATGTAACAGTATCTAAACGCACGATTTTATTAGACAAAAATGAAAATTATTAAGGCACATAAATTGTCTTTACAAGTAACCAGCAAAATAGTTTGATTAAGAGATTAATTAACAAACAAATAACTATTTAAAGATGCGATATGAAAATGTACGACGAATCAAAAACGATTAGCCTTTTAAGGACAGGTGAAGCTGAAACAAAGATTGAAGTGATAAACGATCTTGACCAGAAGGAATTATATGGTGCGGTATGTGAATCTGTTTCAAATTTGCTTACAGATGAAGATAAGGGCGTACGTAATGCAGCAACAATGCTGATTCTAAACAATCGCAATCCAAAATTTCCTGCGCTTGTAGCAAAGTTTGTTACTTCGCAAAACATTTCGGTTAGAAACTTAGCCGGAGAAATCTTGATTAAACTCGGTTCAATTTCGGTAGAACCGCTTATAAATTTCAATCACGAGAACGATAATGACACACTCAAATTTATCATTGACGTACTTGGACTGATTGGAGATGAACGCGCTTCACTTTTTATAATGGAAGTTATAAGCGCAACAGAAAACGATAATGTTGTTCTCGCGTGTCTGGAAGCTTTAGGCAATATTCGCTTTGAGGGCGCGGTTGAAGTAATGATTTTGTTTTATGATAGAAACGAATTATACAAGCCAACATTGGTAGAAGCCCTGGGCAAAATAGGGTCTAAGACCGCATTGGATTTTCTGGTTACCCGCTTTAAGGACGAAGATGAATTAACAAAATATTCTATTCTGGAAAGTTTAGGCACTCTTGGAGATATAAATACATTTTTCTTTTTGCTGGAACAGATGATGGAAATTAGCGGAACGCTGGTGCTTCCGTTAATCACTTCGATTTTTACTCTAAAACAAAAATTCAATCTAGATATTCCATTCGATAACCGAATGAAGAATCTTCTGCTTTACACTATTGCAGAAGGAAAGCCGGAACATAAAAAAATAGCGTTCACTCTTGTGGATTCTTTTGATGATAAAGATATTCTTAGCGCTAGTCTTAGTCTTTTAGGAGACGATTTTGAATTGGATGAAATGATCAGCTCAAAAATTTATAGAAATTCAGAGTTCCTCTATCATGAAATTACCAGATTGATAAATCAAAATCCGCATAACCTGAAAAACATTCTCGGTTTGTTCTTATCAACAATAAATTATGTAAAAGCATATTCATTGCAGATAAATGTCTCCCCAATGGATATAAGAAATATCATTCACGGTGTCAGCGGATTATTAAATCATCATGATGAGGAAATAAGACGTCTATCCATGGAAATTCTATTTGAACTTGACCGTGAAAGCTCGCTTCTATTTGTTGATGTTATGGCAGTTGATGAAAACAATTGGAACCGTTTAAGACTCCTCGAGATCATTGAAAACATTCCTGGAGACGCATTTAATTCGGTTATACAAAAATTAGTTGATGACGAAGATGAAATGATACGAGAAAGGGCTGCCTATACGGCAAGCATTAAAAACATTTCACCACAATCTATAAATGCGAACTGAAAATATGAATCCAACACTTAATCCTTCGGAAGTCGCTAAACCATTTACGTCTTACACAGATAAGCCGGCGTTAATGTCTGCTATTTTGTTTGAGAACATTCGTAAATATATTTACGAAAATACCGGAATCTATTTCCAAGACAATAAAAAATATTTTCTTGAAAGCAGATTGCAGCGCAGAATGAACTTCCTCGGATTGAAAAAATTCGAAGAATATTTCGATATGATTAAGTTCGGAACCGGCGCGGCGGCAGAGAGAAAATATTTTTTTGAAGCGATAACAATTAACGAAACTTTTTTCTTTAGAAACCAACCGCAGCTTGATGTTCTTGCTTCTCAAATTTTTCCGGAAGTCATTGCATCTAGATCCGCTTTGGGAAGAAATAAAGTAAGAATTTGGAGCGCAGCCAGTTCATCGGGTGAAGAAGCATATTCCATTGCAATGATATTTCAGGACCTAATTAAACCGCGTTATCCAAACATTGAACTGGAAGTTGTTGGAACTGATATTAACAGCGCGGTAATTGATA
Organism: Bacteroidota bacterium; assembly: GCA_021812745.1. Next base: position 4,708 of record JAKAMS010000081.1, read on the forward strand.
CGGCTATAAGCGGAGTTTACCGCGATTATTCTGTGCGCAATACACCGCCTTACTACTTAAAAAAATATTTCAAGCAGAACGGCGCAGCATTTGAAGTTAATCCGGAAATAAAAAAGATGGCAAACTTCAAACTGATGAATCTCTACGATGACTCTTTAATGAAAACGATGTTCAATTTTGATGTAATCTTTTGTGCAAACGTATTAATTTATTTTGACCAGGCATCCAAAACAAAAGTTATTGCCAATTTATATAACTCATTGAACAAAGGCGGACACCTATTTATTGGCTATTCAGAAACGCTTCACGGAATTTCTAAAGCTTTTAAATTGCTTAGTTATCCAAACACTGTCGGTTATAAGAAGGAGTAGGGGTTTATGAAAAAAGTAATATTGGTTGCTGATGATTCTCCAACCATAAGAAAATTTGTTTCAGTAGCTCTATCGGTTAAGGGCTTCGAAATTATCAGTTGTTCGGATGGAATGGAAGCAATTGAAATTCTCCCCAATCAAAAAGTTGATTTGGTTATTACTGATTTGAATATGCCAAATGTTGATGGATATGAATTAATTTGTTCGATAAGAAAAAACGGCGAATACCACGATCTTCCAATTATTGTTCTCTCTTCACTAGGCAATACTGAAGATATACAAAAAGGATTGGAGTGTGGCGCTAATTCATATCTTGTTAAACCGTTTGACCCCAAACGGGTTGTTTACGAAGTTTCTAAATATCTAAACTAAAGGAAGAACTATGGCACTTAAATTTTTAGTCGTTGATGATTCGGTAACAATGAGGAGAATTGTTGCTAATTCCTTAAAGACTATCGGTCACGACCTCTATGTTGAAGCCGGAGACGGCAGAGAAGCTCTGGCTAAATTAGTTGCGGACGATTCGATCAACTTTGTAATTACAGACTGGAATATGCCCGATGTTTCCGGTCTTGAACTTGTAAAAGCAATCCGCTCAAATGATAAATTCGGAACAATACCAATCCTTATGGTTACAACGCGCGGTTTAAAGGAAGATATTGTTGAAGCACTTCAGGCAAAAGTAAATAACTATGTAGTCAAACCATTCACCCCGCAGATACTAAAAGAAAAAATCGAACAGATAATTAGTTCGGCGGCTTAAGGGGAATTATCATGGATCAAAAAATCAGCATGGAAAATATATTTCAGAAATTAGGCGACCTAAAATCATTTTTTGTTTACGGGCAAAAATTGATTCCCATTCTTCAAAAGATTTTAGATTTTATGCAGGATACCGTTCCGCTTTTGGAAAATGTAAATCGCTCTATTCATGAAAGCACAAGTAAAATGCCCAAAGCGGCTCTGCAGATTAACAGCGTTACAAATGCAACGGAAGTTGCAACAACCGAAATTCTTGATATTGTTGACGGAATGACGATTGACGTTCAGGGCATGCATTCAAAATTAGATTCTCTTAAGAAAAAAATTGGAGAAGATGATGACATTGCTTCGCTTCTTACACTTGTTCAAAAAATTGAAGAAAGAATGATGAACATTACAATTTCACTGCAAGTACAGGATATAACGGCGCAGCAGCTCTCTTCGGTCAATCATCTAATTCAATCAATTCAAGAAAAACTTGGCGGACTTCTAACCGAGTTAGACGATAAAGAGAATGGCGGATTAACAGTTGATGATCATCAGTTCCCAAGAGACGCGGCATTCAATGCCGACGCCCGGTATGAGAAAAATGCAAGTTCACAAGAATTAGTAGATTCATTAGTGGCAGATAACTTAACTAAAGCTTCACAATCCGAAATTGATAAACTCTTTGCAAAACAATGAATGAAAATATCCCAAATCCGACGCTCATCGATCCAGACATGAAAGAGATTGTTGAGAGCTTCTTGATTGAGACGAAAGAAATTTTAGAAAAATTAGATTTTGATCTTCTCGAACTTGAAAAGAGACCGGAAGATTCCGATCTGCTCAATCAAATTTTTAGATCTTTTCACACAATCAAAGGAACATCTGGATTCCTTGGTTTAGAAAAACTTCCGCATGTTACACATAAAGCAGAAGACATTCTAAACAAACTCAGAAAAGGAGAAGTTAAACTAAGCACCCATTTAATGGATGGAATTATTCTGGGCTACGATACTATTAAAGGACTTTTGAAGAAAATTGAAATTGATAAGAACGAAGACTTTAATACAGATGAAGCAAATTCTACGTTAGAGCATTTGATTAGTGAAATTGAAGGCGGCGCTGTAGCTGATGAAACTGTTGAAGTAAAGAATCTGACTGATGGACTTGATCAAAAGGCTAAAGAGATTCTTGCCGCAGATGCAAGCTTTTCTGAACCAAAACAAAATGTAGTTAAGCAAGAGGTAAAAAAAACAACTCAAACTGCGACGGTTCAAGAAAATACAATACGCGTTGACGTTGACAGACTTGACGATCTATTAGATATAGTCTCGGAAATTGTTCTTGGAAGAAACCGCCTATCGCAAGTGAATTCTAAATTCGCAATTGAAAATGAAGGCACAACATTCTCTAAGGATTTTGGCGAGGTTACAAAACAAATAGATCTGATGACAACGGAGCTTCAGTTAGTTGTAATGAAACTCCGTATGATTAAAATTGGAAAAATATTTAACCGCTATCCTAGACTTGTTCGCGATCTATGCCGCGATCTTGGGAAAGAAGTTGAACTTGTAATTAAAGGCGAAGATACAGAAGTAGATAAAAATCTTATAGAAGAAATTAACGACCCATTGGTTCACCTTATCCGCAACTCTGTAGATCACGGAGTTGAAAACCCGGAAATACGAAAGAATGCCGGAAAAAATCCGAAGGGAACTGTTATACTCTCTGCAGAACATGTCGGCAATAATATTGTTATTACAATTGAAGATGATGGAAAGGGAATTGATCCGAATGTGATTCGTGAAAAAGCAATTGAAAAGGGATTGGTAACCCGTGAGCGCGCTAAAGAATTTTCTCGTCAGGAAATGATGAATCTAATTTTTCTGCCCGGTTTTTCTACTGCGGAAAAAGTTTCAAATGTTTCCGGACGCGGCGTGGGAATGGACGTTGTAAAAACGAATGTCGCAAAATTGCGCGGAATAATTAATATAGAATCGGAAACAGGCAAGGGAACAAAAATTATTATCAAACTCCCTCTTACGTTAGCAATAATTTCCGGAATGATTGTTAAAGCTCTCGGTGATTTTCTTGTCATTCCTCTTGGTTCTGTCATTGAAGTTTTGCGGGTTAATAAAGAACAAATTAATTCTATCAAAGGAAAAGAAGTAATAAAACTGCGGGATTCTGTTCTTCCGCTTGTTACTTTAGATTATCTTCTTGCCGGTAAATCCAACGGAAGAAAAAAAGAAGAACAAGAATGGCAATATGTTGTTGAAGTAGGAATTGCAGAGAAACGTTACGGAATTAAAGTTGACGAACTAATCGGTCAGCAGGAAGTTGTAATCAAATCGCTTGGATCTTACCTCGGAAAAATTGACGGCGTTGCCGGGTCTACAATAATGGGAGACGGTACTGTTGTAATGATTCTCGATATCATCGAACTTTTTAATAGATTGGAAAGAAACTCTTGAAAGAAAATATTTCTGTTTTAATTGTTGACGACTCGGCTTTCATGAGAAAATCATTATCAATAATGATTGGAAGTGACCCTGAAATTACTGTTGTTGGTACTGCCCGTAATGGACAAGAAGGATTTGATCTTGCAAAAAGTTTGAAGCCTGATATAATTACTCTTGATGTTGAAATGCCTGTGATGGATGGTTTGACCGCGCTCAAAAAAATTATGACTGAGTGTCCTACCTCTGTTATTATGATTAGTTCTATTACAACAGAGGGTGCACAGGCAACTTTAAAAGCTCTGGAACTTGGTGCGATAGATTTTATTCCCAAAGAACTTTCTTATGTAAGTGTTAATATTGCGGCAATTAAAGAAGATTTACTCCAAAAGATAAAAGAGATAGTGCGGCAGAAATCTTTGAAAGACAGGTTGAAGAGAATAAGAGGTTCTGCAACACCAGCTGCGCCGCCTAAAAGATTTACTAATGTTATAAAAGATATTCCCCGTCTCGGATTCAAAGCAATTGCAATAGGAATTTCAACGGGCGGTCCGTTCACTCTTCAAAAAGTTTTGCCAATAATTTCGGAAAAAGTAAATGTTCCGATTTTTATCGTTCAACATATGCCGCCAAAGTTTACAAAATCACTCGCAGATAGATTAAACGGAATGTGCCGGCTTGAAGTGAAAGAAGCCGAAGATAATGAACGTGTGAAACCGAATGTAATTTATATCGCTCCCGGCGGATTTCATATGAAGGTTAGGAGCAATGGAATAATGGGCGGTGTTAGTATTAATATTACAAATGAGCCGAGCGATACGCTTCACCGACCGGCAGTAGATGTAATGATGAATTCCGTTATAGATGTTTACGGCAAGTACACGCTCGGCGTAATTATGACGGGAATGGGAAAAGATGGTTTTGAAGCTGTAAAAAATCTGAAAAAAATTGGCGGGTATTCAATTGCGCAGGATGAAGAAAGCTGCGTTGTATATGGAATGCCGAAAGCAATAGTTGACGGTGGAATTGCGGACCTGGTTTTGCCGGCAGAAAAAATTCCGGAAATGATAAATAGAGTACTCTAAAGAGTAAAATTTATTACATAAATTATTTGAAGTAAGG
>JAKAMS010000082.1 GCA_021812745.1 Bacteroidota bacterium
TTGGCGAACCCGCACCAATTGAATATGTGCGCGGTGCTATGGTCGGACGTATAAATGTTCACGCCCACGGAATGTCCGGCATTCGTCCCGAAATAACTTTAACTCTTATTGAAATGTTGAACAAAGGAGTAACGCCGTTCGTATGTCAGAAAGGTTCGGTTGGTGCTAGCGGAGATCTTGCACCAATGAGTCAAATAGCATTGTTGATGATGGGAGAAGGAGACGCATTTTTCAATGGAGAAAAATTACCGGGTAGAGTTGCTTTTGAGAAAGCAGGAATTAAAATTCCGGGGCTTGAAGCGCGCGACGGACTTGGTACTATCAACGGCTCAAATCTTCTCACCGCAATGAGCGCAATTCATCTCTATGATATTAACCGCTGGTTAAAGCAAGCAGAAATTGCATCTGCTCTCTCTCTCGAAGCATTATTTGCTAATTTAAAACCGTACGATACACGCCTGCATGAAGTACGCGGATTCAAAGGAGCGGTTCGCAGTGCTAAATCAATAATGAAGTGTATTAATGGAAGCGATCTTCAAACCGGCAAACTTAAATCTAAAGTTCAAGACGCATATTCAATGCGTTCTACACCGCAAGTAATTGGTGCTGCTCACGATGCTGTTGCTTATGCAAAGAGCCAGGTTGAAATTGAATTAAATGGTGTTGGAGACAATCCTATTTTTATGCCGGAACATAATCTTACTCTCACAGGCGCAAACTTTCAAGGCACACCGGTTTCTTTGCCTATGGATATGATTAGTGCCGCCGTAACAATGGTTAGTGTTTTATCGGAACGCAGGTTGAACCGTTTATTGAATCCCGCTTTAAGTATTGGGCTGCCCGATTTTTTAACAAAGGGAGCAGGAATGTTTTCAGGTTTAATGCTAAGCCAATACACAGCCGATACATTAATTGTTGAACAAAGAATTTTATCTACGCCGGCATCAATTCAATCAATCCCTGCTGCGGCAGATCAAGAAGACTTTGTTTCTATGGGAATGAACACAGCAATTAAGAATGGTCAAATTGTTGATAACGCATACGGAGTTCTCGGGATAGAATTTATTGCAGCGGCTCAAGCTCTCGATTTTAGAGACTTCACAAACGGCAAAGGTGTAACAAAAGCAAAACAAATTATTAGAAAATATGTTGATCACCTTGATGTGGACCGTCCGCTTTATCATGATCATACAAAAATGAAAGATGTGGTGAAAAGTTGTGAAATATTGGAAGAGGTTGAAAAAGAAGTCGGCAGTTTGGAATAATTGTGATTTTAGAAAAAAGGCAGCACAAAAAATAAATCTAAACTCTTAATCAATTCTTCTTAAAAAAAGAAGGAGAACTGTAATGAGAAAATCATTTTTTACTTTAGCCATTTCAATCATGCTTTTAGTTTCTGCATCAAATTCAAATGCGCAAATGAAAGTCCAAACCGGTTTATGGATTGCTGATAAAAACATTTCGAATTACACTCTTGCCGCCGGTGGTGAAATGGAAAGAACAGTTGTGCTGAGTATTACTTTTCCCAAACCTTTCACAACAAAGCCGGAAGTTGATTTTAGTATAACTAAGTTTGATGCAGATACAAATATCAATACTCGTTACGATGTAAAAGTTGTTTCTGTTCATAAAGCCGGATTCACGCTGAATGTAAAAACATGGGGAGGTACAAAAATTAACTTGATTGGCGGAACTTGGATGGCAATAGGAGAGTAAGATACTAGTTTTATGAATTGGCTTAATCTTGCATAACGAGAGTTGAACATGGAAGCAGTTAGTAAAATCAAAAATAAATTTTTCCTTTTTCCAGCATTCTTATCAATCATTTTTATTCTTGGCGGATGCAGTGCCGGTGTGGAAATGAACAGCTCCTATTATGATAAAGAAATTAAGATTGACGGAGATCCATCCGATTGGAATAATGAGATACAGCCAATTAAAGACAAAAACTTCTCTCTCGGTTTCAAGAACGATGATAAGTTTTTATATCTCTGCCTAACTACAAATGACCGTTCTAAAATTATGTTGATGACACGAGCCGGTTTTATCGTTTGGTTTGAACCTGCAAGCGGGAGTAAAAACGCATTTGGAATCAGATACCCATTGGCGTTAGATCAATCGGAATCTCAACCTCTTCCCGAAATGAATAGAGATGGAATGCAGGGCGATATGATAGGAAAGATGGTTAACAAAATGATTTTAGAGCAGAATGAATTTCAGATAGTTGATAAAGAAAAATTTCCTCTGACCGCGTTTCCAATTTTTAGTAACGAAGGAATTGATGTTAAATTAGGATATCATTCAAACCAATTTGTATATGAGTTAAAAATACCGCTGGCAAAAAATCCACAATTTCCGTTTGCGGTTGACACTCTTCCCGGGGAAAAAGTAAAAATTAAATTCGAAACGGAAGAGGTTAAGTTTGAAAATACGCGCGGCAATGAAAATATGCCGGAAGGAGAAATGAGACAGCCAAGAGGCGGTGCTGGCGGAAGACGCGGCGGCAGTGGCGGTAACGGCGGCATGAGACAAGGCATGGGCGGTCGCGGTAATTCTTTTGAGCCGATTAATTTTACTGTTGAACTTAAATTGGATGCGAAAAAATAGCTTTAATATAATGTTGTTATAAAAAAGGGCTTGAAAAATAAAGCCCTTTTTTATCTACTCAATTCAAAGAAACTCCAGAGATATGCTTTCCTTCCTGTGAATTCATCTTTAACAAAAAAAGTAATTTTATAATTTCCAGTTACAAAAGTGGAATCGAGTTTAATCTGAGCTTCTATTGGCAAATCAATTAATTTTTCGGCAGAAGTTTTATCAACGTTGCCTGAAGAAATTTTTTCAAACAATTTTCCGTCGGGAGTTTCTAAGTCTGCGAAGTATGAAAGTTTTGCCGTGAACTTACCGCCGCTTTCGTCCTGCTCAAATCCTTTAGCGCGGACAGTTGCATTTAATTCCCAGCCGGAATCCATTGAATAAGCGAAAGATTCAGCATCAAAGAGCTGTAAATCTTCCCGTTTATTTGAACACGCAGTTAACAGAATAAAAAATGCGAAAAGTAAAATTATTTTTTTCATGATAAACTCTTGTGTAGTTTGATTTAGGTCCTTTACCAATCACAATAAAATTAAACCAATCCTCATTCTTATGCAATGTAGCACCGCTTTCTTTATATTAGCAAAGCGGTTAGTTCATAACTAACGGCTATTTTCTAACAGTTAAAAGCTAATAAATGTTTTGTCAGGTTGTTTTTCCTTTACCATTTAGAAATACATTCACTTATTCCATCCCGGATGAACTGATTGATTCAGTTAAAACCGGAGTGCGTGTCGTTGCGCCGTTTGGAAAACGTGTATTAACCGGTTTTGTTGTTGCCACTTCCGATTCAACCGACATAAAAGAAAAAATAAAATCAATAAATGATGTTCTTGATGCAAATCCTATTTTCGATAAAAGAGCTTTGAAATTTTACGAATGGGTTTCCGAATACTATTTAAGCTCGCTTGGCGAAGCGCTGAGAAACTCTGTTCCTTATGGAACTGAAATTGAATCTAAAAGAAGAATTGTAAGCGATAAAGATTTCTGCTTCAAACTGTTAAATCAAGAGAGTAAAAAAAACTCGCTACGCGCAAAATTTTTAACTGCTCTTTCTCAAAAAGAAGTTCATAATATTTCTCAATTGCAAAAAGAAGTAAAAAATAAAAACATCTACTCTTTGCTTCGTTCTTTTGAAAAGATCGGCGCAGTTTCGTTGTTAGATGAAATTACATCCGCAAAAGTGAAAGTGAAGAAGGTAAAATTTGTAAAACTGACAAAGTCGCCGGATGAAATTTATGAACTAATGCCTGAGATCGAAAAAAAATCTCCCAAACAAGTTGTTCTTCTTTTGGAACTTCTTTCAGCGAAAGAACCAATTTCATTGAGCGAACTTTTGAAGAAAACAAAATCCGCTTCTTCAACAGTCGGCAGTTTAGAAAAGAAAAATGTTGTAGAGGTTTTTGATAAAGAGGTAGAACGGACTTATTCCGAGACTTACAAAGAAGAAACAAAAAGTTTTGATTTGACCGGTTATCAGAAAGCAGTAATAGAGCGGGTCAGTGGGAGCATAGACAAAAATATTTTTGAGACGTTTCTTCTTCATGGTGTTACCGGAAGCGGTAAGACTCAAGTTTATATTGAGCTGGCAAAAAAAGTTGTTGAGAATGGAAAGAGTGTAATAATTCTCGTTCCGGAAATTTCTCTAACACCTCAGATCACTTCACGGTTTTTTAATTACTTCGGTGAACGTACCGCGGTTCTTCATAGCCGTATGTCTTTAGGCGAAAGGTACGATTCGTGGCGCGGAATTATTGCCGGTAAATCTAAAGTTGTAATTGGTCCACGTTCTGCATTGTTCGCTCCGCTTCAAAATATTGGATTGATTGTGGTGGATGAAGAACATGATGCCAGCTATAAACAGCAAGAGATCACGCCAAAATATAACGCACGCGATGCCGCAATAATTTTAGCAAAATTTAATAACTGTCCAGTGCTTCTTGGCTCAGCAACACCCTCGGTTGAAAGTATGTTTAACGCTCTCAATGGTAAATACAATCTTCTTGAACTTAATGAACGTGTGGATAATGCAAAACTTCCTAAGATAAAACTTGTTGATGTTACGATTGAAAAGAAAAAGAAGCGGATGGAAAGCATTTTCTCGAGGGAGTTGCTGGATGAAATCGGCAGCCGTTTGAAGAAAAAAGAAAGTGTGATAATACTTCAGAACAGGCGCGGATTTGCAACCCAAGTTTTCTGCAACGATTGCGGTGAAGTAATAACATGTCCCGATTGTTCGGTGCCGATGGTTCATCATCTTAACAAAAATATATTGCAGTGTCATTACTGTGGAATTGTTAAACCGACTCCCAAAGCGTGTCCTCTTTGCGGTTCACTTGCTCTAAAATTTTTTGGAACGGGAACACAGAGAGTTGAAGATGAACTTGATTTCTATTTCCCAAACGTTAAGATAGAACGAATTGATTCGGATTCAATCAATAAGAAAGGAAAGCTAGGAGAAATTCTAAACAGTTTTAGAAAAGGAGAGATTGATATTCTTGTTGGAACGCAGATGGTTTCAAAAGGACTTGATTTTGCGAATGTAACTTTGGTCGGAGTTATTGCGGCAGAAACTTCTTTGTGGATTCCCGACTTTCGTGCGGATGAAAGAACATTTCAACTTCTAACACAAGTTTCCGGTCGCTCTGGCAGAAGCGGAAAGGAAGGGGAAGTAATTATTCAGACGCAAAACCAGAAACATTTTGTTCTGCAAAGAGTTTTATTGAATGACTATAAGGGATTTTATGAAAAAGAAATTACTTTGAGAGAGCAAGGAGAGTATCCACCGTTTATTCGGCTTGGTCTTATTGAAATGAAAGATGAAAAAGAAGAACGTGTACGTTTGGCGGCTAAAGATTTTTTTGAGTATTTGCGGAAACATGAAAAAGGTTTGAAGATTACTCCGCCGACAGAAGCGATTATATACAAATTAAAGGGGAGTTACCGGTTTCAGATTTTGATCAAGAGCCATAGAAAATATGATCCGTCCGGAAAATTTTTGCGTAACGCAATTATGAATGCATTTGTCGAGTTCAATCAGAAATCACGTTACCGGGATGTTAAGCTGATATTTGATATTGATCCGCAAAGTATAATCTAGCATTGGACATTCCGAGCGGAGGGAAGAATCTAAATATCTTTATTTAGATTCTTCATCCCGACTTCGTCGGAATTTAGAATGACACAAAAATGATAACTGCAAAAAAATATTTTATCATCAATAAACCTTACGGTGTGTTATCACAATTTTCCGATAAAGAAAACCGTGTTATGCTTTCTTCGCTGCATAATTTTCCTTCTGATGTGTATCCTGTTGGGCGCCTTGATATGGATAGTGAAGGACTTCTAATTATTACAAATGATAAATTTTTAACAGACTATCTTCTCAATCCGAAAAACAAACATGAGCGTGAATATTTTGTTCAAGTAGAAGGAATTCCTTCTGAGAACGATTTACAGAAACTCCGCGATGGAATTGTACTTAAAGACGGTTTAACGCTTCCCGCTAAAGCAAAAATTATTGACAAGCCGGATTTTCAGCCAAGAGTTCCGCCGATTCGCGAAAGAAAAAATATTCCAACAAGCTGGCTAAGTTTAACTTTGATAGAAGGACGCAATCGGCAGGTTAGAAGAATGACTGCAGCAATAGGATTTCCAACATTGCGTCTTGTACGCGTTAGAATTAAAAATCTTTTTCTTGGAGGTCTTGATGCCGGTACCGTGAGGGAACTGACAGATTCTGAAATTGAAAAGCTTAAAAAAATATCCTCCTCCTAAGAGGAGGATAAAATTTGAATAATTAACCGGCAAATCCAGCAAGGAAAGGAACTGCTTTTGCAAGAAAGTGGAATAGTAAGCTGAATACCAACCATACTGTTATTACTGCAATAATATATTTCTTGGTATCATTGGATTTATTCATCTTAGCCAGACCAATTCCGAACACAACATAAAACCAGACCGAAAAGATATCTAGCTTACCTAACAAGAATCCGGACAGAGTTGTTTTATCTGACCCGATAAAATCTGCAATACTGACTCCGGTAAAAAGTTTACTCATTGCCAATGCCGCAATCGTCATAACAACTACAGAAATTGCGGAGATGTAAAATGGAAGACCATATGCAACCATAACATCTTTATAAGTGCCGGTGCCCTTAAGTCCAAATTTTGCAACAAGCATAAAGAAGCCGGAGATGACAAAAAATGTTATAAATACTACAATTGGAGTACCGACAATTAATCCTATCGTTTGAACAGCGCCGGTGCTGTCCATTGTATCTTCTATTCTGTTTAACTGCTCATCGGCTTGAGCTCTAGTCATCTGACCTTTAGCCACTGCATCATCGAAATTCTTTTGAAGTGCCGCAATTCCTTTCTCTCTAATCTCACGTTTAATTTCGGGATTAGTTTTCATTACAATTTGACTTAGAATAAACATTACGATGAGAACTAGAACGGGAATTGCCCAATCCGAACCTTTTGAAGGGAATTTTGAAATTTTTCCGAATGTTGCGCTTGGTTCTGAAAAAACGCCTACAAGTTTGTCTGTGTGGCTTAATTCAAATTCTTCATTATCATTTTCTACAGAGGACATTTTTGGAGCTTCTTGGTCTTGCATTTCTTCCATTTGATTTCTCCTCGTTTAGTTAAAGTTGTAAAGGGGGTTTGTTTAACGCAATTTAGCAAAAAATTTTAATGAAAATGAACTACAATAATTTTTTTTCTGAATATCACATGCTATTTGTATAATCCATTTTCTAATGGAAAATCATTATTGTTTTTCCTCAATTCCGACCAATATTAATCCGGTAACCGAGTGAGCTATTAAATATATAGGCAGGAGAAATCTCCCCCAGAGTTCTTTTAGTTGAAGATCCCCAAAGCCGACATTAATTTCCTGCAGATAAAAAAGAATTACAAGTATGGTTACAAAAGAAAATGCGGCGCTGTTTCCTGTCTTGTTGAAGATCATCATTTCACGTTCGTCAAGTTTGTATTCTTTTAGAGATTTTATGAATACGAAATAATAGACAGCCCAGCCAGTTGCAATGTAGATCAAACTTCCTATCCAGTGCTTATTCAGCGGCGGTTCATCAAACCAAAGAACCATTGCAAATAAAATGGTGGTGAATAGTCCAAAATTAAGTTCTTCTTTGAAAATTTTATTTAAATTCATTTTCCATCCTCAAGAAAAAATATTTCTTCGACTTTTTTATTAAACACTTTGGCGATCTTCAATGCAAGCGGTAAACTCGGGTCGTACTTCTCACGCTCAATAGCATTTATTGTCTGGCGGGAAACATCGAGCTTCTTGGCTAAATCCTCTTGAGATAGTCTGTGTTCCGCACGCAATATGTGGAGAATGTTTTTCAATGGTATTTTCGTTTTACTAATACGGTAATAACGATTTGAATAATGCTAACACAACAGATATACATTCCAATACCCTCGCTAGCATCTAGTCCGACGTGGAAACTTTTGAGAAGATTCAAAAGAAAAATAAAAATGAAGAATTGTGAGTATTGTGTATAAGCAAGGATTTCCAATTTGATTGTTTTAGCTAACTCATCTCCTCCGAAAAACTGAGGAATAATTTTTATTCCTCCAACAGCAAAGCCTGTGATAATAATAACGAAGAGAGTTAGCTTGATTGGCGTGGATAAATTGTCTTTGGGATAAATTAAAGATGCAAAAGCAAAGACATACAGAATGATAGCAAATGAAGACATTTTGAATTTATTTGATATACTTGCCATTTTTTACCTATTAATTAGTAAGATTTATTTTTCATTTATACTTTCTCTTAACGAAAAAGGAAATAATAATCTGAAGTAAGCTTGTCCCAAGTAATATAATGATGAGAACTTGCATCGGTTCCAATTTGAAGTGATAAGATATTTGCAGTAATGCGAAAAGACTTAGAAAGGTTAAAAATGCAATATGCGTGTAAGAAAAAATCTCTAACTGAATTGTTTTTTGAAGTTCATCGCTAATTAGCACCGTTTTATGGCGAACAATTCCTATTACAAGAATAATTAATCCGCCTAAAAGTACTGTTATATTATTTATTGCTCTGAAATCATTGTAGCCTTTAGCGACCACAAGGAAGATTAACGCGGTAATAAATAAAATTAAGGAAAAGATAATCGTCCAAATAATGAACCACGACTTTTTATGTTTTACCAACATAGACGCTCCACAAAATTCTTATCCTAATTCCAAAATATAGCATCCTTTACAAAAAGTCAAGCATGCTTTACATGGGAATTCACCCAATTTTTCCTTTTGGATCCAGACTTCTTTGAAAAAGCTCGAAAAGTCTCTGCTGAGAAGTTGTTAAGAATTCGTAATTTTGATCAAAGAAAAATTTTTCATCCTTTACCGAGGTGTTATGAAAACAATTATTGAACCTTTCAAAATCAAATCCGTTGAACCGATCAGATTTACAACCAAAGAAGAACGAAAGAAAATTTTAGAAGATGCCGGGTACAATCCGTTTCTAATTAAAGCCGATGATGTTTTAATTGATTTGCTAACCGACAGCGGAACGTCCGCAATGAGTTCAGATCAATGGGCGGGAATAATGCGCGGTGATGAAAGTTATGCCGGTGCAAAAAGTTTTTATGTGTTCGAAGCCGCTGTAAAAAAAATAACCGGAGACAAATTTATAATCCCAACACATCAAGGGAGAGCCGCCGAGAAAATTATTTTTTCTATCCTTGGCGGACCGGGAAAATATTTTGCAAGCAATACATTCTTCGATACAACTCGCGCTAATATTGAATTCACGGGCG
>JAKAMS010000083.1 GCA_021812745.1 Bacteroidota bacterium
ACAGCAGTGTTACGATTGTTCATCAGGATTCACCAGATAAATATACCGTAGTTGCAAAAGTTACTACGATGGCTGGTGCAAAAACAATTTCAGTAGATCCAATCAAACATATTGCGTATCTGTTTCAACCGCAATACGGTGCAGCACCGGCAGGCGCACCGAAGGGACCCGGGGGTTGGCGCGCAAGAGGACCAGTAATTGGTGCATATCTATTTGTGATTAGTCACTAGCTGAATCGTTTTTTCACTCGAGTCTTCAACTAAAAGCAAGGCGGATTGAAAAGCATCCTCACTCCGCCTTGTTAAAAAAGTTATACAAGCTAACAAAAAGTGATTAAGAAACTGAATTCAGATTTAATTGAGAGAGCGTTAAGAAACTCATTGATGGACCGGCAAGAGGATAAAGGAATAATTTTTTGTTGTGGGTGTGGTTAGCGTATCATTGAGATGAATGATATTTCTTTTATTGTGCGAGAATAATAAGCAGAACTTGTTAGTCTGAGTAAATGGGCAATTCAAAGAATCGCCCATTAGTTAAGATATCTTCTGTTTACTGAGCAAGCAATTTATTGATATAGTCTTCGTAGGTAGAAATTGAAGTAAGTCCTTGAAAACTTGCAACGATAGTTCCATTTTTATCAATCACAAAGGATGATGGGATGGAATTAATTCCGCCGTATCTTTCTGTAACGTCAGTATCGCCGTAAACTATCGGGTAATTAATCCAATTCTGCCTAACGAAAGGAACAACGTCTTGCTTTGTATCTGTATCAACTGAAACTCCGATCACTTCAAATCCCCTTGAGCCGTACTTTCTTTTTAATTCAATCAAGTCGGGGATCCCTTTTCTGCACGGTGGGCACCATGTTGCCCAAAAATCCACAATCAAAACTTTCCCTTTATAATCAGAAAGTTTGAGTTGTTTTCCATCAATTGACATGAGATTAAAATTAGGTGCAGGTAACGGTTTATTGCCAATTGATCCGGCATAATTTTGAGGAAGTGAACCGTTCCCCAATAATGAATTACCGTTACTCAATAAAAAAAATAGAACTATAATCCCTGCAATTGATCCTGTGTAAATATATTTTTTATTTTTCTGGAAAAATGTGGGCGAATATTTTTTCTTCCCTAATGGTTTCTTACTCATTTTCTCCTCACGCTGCCTCTTTTTCAAAATGCATGATTTAGATACAATTCATTTCTTCTTCGGCTGATAATTATAAAATTATCGGATTAGGCACATTTAATTCTTGCTCGATAATTTTTTTAAGCTCTGCTTTTGGCAGTGCGCCCATAGCCATTTTGGGTTGACCTTCTGCCGGGATAAAAAGAAGAGAGGGAATACTTCTGATTCCAAAAGCAGCAGACAACTCTTGTTCGGCATCCGTATCTACCTTATAGAAATTTACTTTTCCTTCATATTCTTTAGAAAGTTCCTCTATCACCGGTCCAACCATACGGCAGGGTCCGCACCATTCTGCCCAGAAATCAATAACAGCCGGTAATTTTCCCGCGTATTTCCATTCTGTATTCTTTTCGAAATCAAATATTTTCTCTAAGAATGTCTCTTTTGTTAAATGTTCTGTCATGATAAGTTCCTAATGTTTTCTTGTAGATAGTTACTGTTTTATATGCATATGATGCACTAATAAGTAAAAGGATTCTATATATTTCGATTAAAAGCTTATCTATATTTATATGAGGGAGGAGAGAGTCACAACTTGGCGTAAAAGAAGATTTTAATTATTTGATTTTATAACTGCATGTTGCCGATGCTGTAACTGTTGCCAGCGAATCTGTTTGAAAATCATTTGCCACGGTCTTAAGTGAATCGTTAACATAAATTTTTAAATTTATTGATGCAGATGCATTTAAACTTGCCGGACTATAATTCCCTGTACAATTTGCAGTCAATGTTGCCGTTAACCCGACACTTAGTGGAAGTGAAATGTTCAGATTCATTCCCGCTACTTGTGATATTACTCCATCACCGCTCGTATATGTTATCACGGGATTGGCATAGGTGGATGAACTTATCATGTTTGCTACATACCGGACAGTTTTATTGCTGCCATTTATAACCGGAGTATTAATGCCATCAACAAGTTTACAAGAAAAGCATGTCAGCGCTAGAGTGACTGTGATTAAAATATTGATTATTTTTTTTCTCATTGATTTCTTAAGCCAATAATTAAACTCTGATTACCGGATGAGTTATCTTCCACATATAAAATATGGAGAATAAATATCTAGCTCAAACGTATTTGAGATTAATGTTAATGACAAATTTTTACAGTAAATGTGACTACTACAACAGAATGAAGTGCGTTTTTTATGTAGATTAAATTGTGAAAATAAAATATGGGGATTTCAAACTATAAAAGCAGAGAATTTTTCGGCGGAATAATCTTCTTGCATAAAGATAATTTTTTAACAAATATTTTCTATTCAAAGGAGGTAAAAAGTAATCGCTAAAAATTATTTTTCAGACTATACAAAAGATAAGACACTAAAAATTGAAAACTATCATGAGGTAAAAATGAAACGTACAAAATTATTTTCCATCCTTTCAATTTGTTTATTACTGATGCTTTCGGCTAAAGAAATTGCGGCACAGGATAAACCGATACAACTTGCTTTATTTAACCCGGTTCAGATTTTTAACGAAAATACTTCTATAACAGGGTTAAGGATCAGTCTGCTTTACGGAAAGAACGCAAGGGTTTCCGGTCTAGATTGGGGATTAGTGAATCACATAACTTCAGGCGTTTCAAAAGGAGTTCAGTTTGGCTTGGTTGGAATTGTAGAGGCAGATTACATGGGCTGGCAGGATAACGGTGTGAACATAACAGAAGGAAAATTTGAAGGTCTTCAATGGGGAGTTGTAAATTATGCCGGAACTGTAAGCGGTGTTCAAATTGGATTAGTAAATTATGCTGCAAATATGACTAAGGGTTTACAAATAGGTTTGATAAATATTATTAAACAAGGCGGTCAGTTTCCTGTCTTTCCAATTGGAAACTGGGCATTCTAGAATTTTTCAGAGAAAATATAATATGTGCGGCACTCACTGGACCGCACATATTATATTGTACCATTATTTTTTCTTTTCCGCAGATTGATTTGAAAGAGTTTGAAGAGCCTGCTGCAATTTTTCAAGTTCCTTCGCCGCTTCAGAAAACTTTTTATCCGCATTCAGTTTTAAATAATTATTAAAAGCGTCGTTCGCTGCTTTAATTTGTCCCGGAAGCTGTGATACTGTGATTGGAGTTGTTTTTTCATTTTGCGGTAAATTCTTCAAAACTGGTGATTTAGAAAATAATCCGTTCAGAGCTTCATCAAAAGTTTTTGCATAGCTCATATTATCTCCGTGCATAACAACAACAATTCTAAGTTCCGGATAAGCCGCAGTTTCAGCTTGAAGATAAATCGGTTCGACATAAAAAAGTGTATTGTTAACAGGTATAGCAAGTACATTTCCTCTAATTACTTTAGAACCATGCTGATCCCACAAAGTCAATTGTCCCGAAAGAAAACTATCCTGATCAATTTTAGATTCTACCTGTTGAGGACCCAGAACCATTTTATCTTTAGAGAATTGGTAAGCCACAAACTTGCCGTAATTTTCAGCATCGCACATACCGGCAATCCATCCAATTAATACTTGCCGGTTCTTCGGAGTAAACGGGCACATCAAAACAAACTGCTGTTTTGTTGTACCCGGCTGCTGCCACATAATGTAATATGGTTCAACCGGCTGCACCTTATTATAATATTTATCCGTAGCTCTAATCCAAAGATCTTCCTGATTATAAAAAACAGTTGGATCGGTCATATGATATTTTTCATAGACGAGACCCTGTGTGAGAATCATATCAATTGGATATCTTAGATGAGCCAAAAGATCTTTAGGCATTTCATTTTTGGATTTGAATAGATCCGGGAAAATATTGCTCCAGACTTTAATAATCGGATCGTTCTTATCCATGATGTAAAAATTAACCGAGCCGTCGTAGGCATTAATAACTGCTTTAACAGAATTACGGATGTAATTAATTCCATCCAAGTTTTCGCTCATTTGATTTGTAAGAATCTGTGTAGTGTTTCCTTCTTTATACTGAATATTTTCTATCGTAGAAAAAGGCTGGCTGTACGGGAAATATTCCGATGTAGTATAAGCATCAATCATCCAGTACAATTTGCCTTCCGAAAGTACAAGGTAGGGATCTTTATCAAATTGAAGAAAGGGTGCCAGCAATTTTACTCGCTCTGTAATTTGTCTATGAAACATGAAACGGCTTTTATTGGTAGGATAATCTGAAAACAAAAAGTTTGTGCCGTCAAATTTCCAGCCGTATAAGAATTTTCTCCAGAAGTTTGAAAGCTCAACACCTCCGGTTCCGGAGTAATGAGTATAAACATTCTCTTCACCGCTGGGATAATCAAATTCTTTTACTTTTGAATTAGCAATAACGGGTGTTATAGTCGTTTCGCCAAAATAAATCTGCGGTTGTGTAACTTCCAGAGATTTAGACTCTGATACGGGCGGAATATCTTTAATTAATAAATGAGGCAATCCTTCCTGGTTAAATTCACTTACTGCCGCCATAGTTAAACCAAAACCATGTGTGTACTGAAAACGTTTATTTACAAAAGTCTGGCTTTGCTGAGGTAAATTATCAAGATTAATCTCACGTGCAGATACCATAACCTGCCTGTCTTTCCCATCAATATTGTAGCGGTCAACATCAACATCAGAAAATTCATAATATAAACGCATAGTCTGAAATTGTCTGTACACTGCATCTAATGCTTTCCAATCCCACAAACGGATATTTGAAAACAAATTCGGATTTTGATTGATTGTTTCCTGAGTTAGAGAGCCATTCATAGGATACTCTTTCTCTTCGATGTTATTTAATGCAAAACCATAACGGGTAAATTCTATATTGTTCTGAA
The DNA here is from genome assembly GCA_021812745.1 of Bacteroidota bacterium. The sequence goes on from JAKAMS010000083.1 coordinate 4,962, forward strand.
TGTATGGGCGCTCATAAGTTATTTCGTTAGGCTTTACTACAAGCCAGTTAAATGCTCTCGGCAATGCATCGAAAGCGAGAAGCCAAATAATAGCAATAGAAATTCCTGTTGCTGCAATAACCACAATATGGGACTTATCATGAGCTATGCGGAATTTCCTAAAAAAATAATTCTGTAATCTCGTTCTTAAGCTTGGTATAATCAGAGCAATGCTAAATAAAACCATTATAATGATAACTGCGTAAGTTGCCGGAAGAAGAATGTTTTCATCTGTCCAGCTCATACCGGAAGCAACGCCGGTGGTAGAATACATCAAATGATATCTGCTTAGAAATCGTTCGGCAGCAATGATGAGAATAAAAACAGAAGAATTCAAATATAGGGGGAAGTAAAATTTTTTCGATGTTATTTCGCCTTCTCTAGGGATGTAGAACAATAAATTATTCTCGGTGAACCGTACAAAAGAAGAGATAAATATTGCAATTAGCGAAATGAACGAAAGAAGAAAAAGCAGATCGAATAAAGCATCATAAAACGGTAAAGAGAAAAGATAAAATCCTACATCTTTGCCAAGGATTGGATCTTTCAATCCAGTAGAGACTCCATACCAAAATTTTAGGATAATCTCCCAATGAGAAAAACCCCAGTAAGCTCCAATTACAATTCCCATTAACTTTATAATGGTGCTTATAATTTTATGATTTTTAGAAATTCCTAGAGTCAAAAGAAATACTGTAGCGAAACCGATTGCAGCACCCGCAACCGCCAATAGTCCATTAGAATTAACAACTTTCCAGAATGGACTACCGTAACCAAGATTTTCGTACCAGAGCGCTTCTCCCCAAAAATCCATAAACCAAAAAAATACTAAAGTTGATATGGCGAGCACAATTCCAGAGTATTTTTTTATTCTTTGTCCTTTCCCGGAGCCGGTGATAAAAAGAAATACAGAAATTCCCAACAAAATTAGTAACAGTGCAATATACATTTGTGAATCTCCTTCTTTGTAAACGATATCTAAATTAACTTATATAAAATAATACAATAAATCATCAAGCGTTGTGTTGAGAGGTGAATAAAAACGGTAACCATGGTAAATTTGAATTATACAATTGTATTTCCGCTAGTTCCTCTAAAAAATATATTTGTCATTCAAATATTATTTGATAATATTTAACTGATATAATTATTTAATCCATTCAAAAGGAGTTCATCATGACTGAGCTCATCGAATTCAAACTCAACAACAAAACGGTTAAGCTAGATGTGGACGGCGACAGAATGCTCTTATGGGTTTTAAGAACCAATTTTGGATTAACCGGAACGAAATATGGATGCGGAGAAGGTTTCTGCGGTGCGTGCACTGTTCTGATTAATGATAAAGCAGAGCGTTCATGCAGTATTTCAATCAGAAGCGTTAAAGGAAAAGAAGTAACAACTATTGAAGGTTTGATGAAGAAAGGAAAACTTCATCCCCTACAAAAAGCTTTTGCAGAAAACAATGCTCTTCAATGCGGTTATTGCACTCCAGGAATGATAATGAATGCTTACGGTCTGCTTAAGAGAAAGCCAAGGGCTACTTATGAAGAGATAATTAATGAGATGGAGAATAATTTCTGCAGATGCGGTGCTCACAAAAGAATTGTACATGCTATTCAAACAGAATATGTAGAAGCTAAGTAGGAGGCAGAAAATGAAAAAGGATAATTATTTAGATCTGGATTTCAAAGAAATAACTACACCTTTCGAAGTTGATAGAAGAGAGTTCATTAAGCTAATAGGCGGCGGATTGCTTGTTATGTTCACAGTCGGAGATACGCTAGGTTATATCCAACAAGAGGAGAGAAGAAGAGGGGCGCTACCTACAGATTTTAACGCTTTTTTAAGAGTTGATGAAAACGGAAAGGTAACTTGTTTTACCGGCAAGATCGAGATGGGTCAAGGAATTATAACATCGCTTGCGCAAATGATTGCAGATGAATTGGATGTGTCGTTTAATTCAGTTCAGATGATAATGGGCGATACTGATTTATGCCCTTGGGATATGGGAACGTTCGGTTCGATGAGTACAAGATTTTTTGGACCTCCGCTGAGAGCTGCAGCCGCAGAAGCAAGAAATGTTTTAATAGAGATGGCTTCCGAACAATTAAAAATACCGGCAGAAAAATTATCCGTTGATAATGGCGTTGTTTTCGAAAAATCAAACAAGAAAAATAAAGTTACTTATGCCGAATTGACTAAAGGAAAGAAAATAGAACGGCATATGAAAGATAAGCCGAAACTGAAAGACCCGTCTAGTTTCAAAATTATGAATAAATCTTTCTTGAGAGTTGACGCTGTAGAAAAAGTTACAGGCAATGCAAAATATTCGGGTGATATACAATTGCCGGGTATGCTATATGCTAAAGTTTTACGTCCGCCTTCTCACGGTGCTAAACTTATTGATGCAGATCTATCTGAAGCGAAAAAGATGGATGGCGTAATTGTAATTCATGATAGTGATCTTGTGGCGGTACTTCATGAATATCCTGATGTCGCGGAAAAAGCTCTGCAAAAAATTAAAGCTAAGTTTACCCCCTCCGATTCTAAATTGAACAATGAAAACATTTATAGTCATTTTTTAGAAGTCGCCGGTGAAGGAAGAGTTATTGCTCATGAAGGAGATATTAAGGAAGGAGAGGAAAAATCTTCTGTAAAAGTTAAAGAAACTTATTATGATAGTTATGTAGCTCACTCACCAATTGAACCACATACAGCTGTTGCTAAAATTGAAGGTAATAAAGTTACTGTTTGGGTCTCAACACAAAATCCGTTTACAGCAAAAGAAGAGGTTGCAAAAGTTCTCGGCATCTCTTCGGAAAATGTTAGAATAATTACACCCTATGTTGGAGGCGGATTCGGAGGTAAGACAACAAATATGCAGGCATTGGATGCTGCGCGTCTAGCTAAATTAACCGGAAAGCCTGTAATGGTTGCTTATACTCGTGAAGAAGAATTTTTCTACGATGCATTTCATCCGGCGGCAATTGTCAAAATAAGAGCGGGACTTGATGATTCGAAAAAAATTAGTTTTTGGGATTATAGTGTTTACTTTGCAGGAGAGAGAGGTGCCGCGCATTTTTATGATATCCCTCATTCAAGTACTAAAAGTTATGGATCAAACAGAACTCCTAATGGTCATCCTTTTGCAACAGGTCCGTGGAGAGCGCCTGGCAATAATACGAATACTTTTGCAAGAGAAAGTCAGATTGATATTCTGGCATCGAAAGCCGGTATGGATCCTTTTGAATTTAGAATGAAACATCTGAAAGATCAAAAATTTATTGAGGTGCTAAAAAAAGCCGGAAATAAATTCGGCTGGAAGGTATCTGCAAAATCACCAAGCGGAAGAGGATTCGGCATTGCTTGCGGAAGCGACGCTGGCACAACTGTAGCAATGATAGTTGAGGTTGATGTAAATAAAAAAACTGGAAATGTTAAAGTGAAAAGAGTTGTATGTGCTCAGAATATGGGGCTTGCAATTAATCCCGAAGGCTCAACTATTCAAATGGAAGGCTGTATTATGATGGGATTGGGCTATGCTTTAACAGAGGAAGTAAAGTTTAACAATGGAGAAATCTTAAATAAAAATTACGATTCGTACGAATTGCCAAGATTTTCTTGGCTGCCAAAGATAGAAACAATAATACTTGACAAAAAAAATGAAGCTCCGCAAGGCGGAGGTGAACCGGCTATCATTACCATAGGCGCTGCTATTGCAAACGCGATATATGATAAAATCGGAATAAGACTGTACAAAATGCCAATGACACCTGAAAGAATTAAAGAAGCAATTAAAAAAAATTGAGCCGGAAAGTCTTTTGAATCGTGTTTAACATTTACATGAGAGAAAATTTTTTTTTGAATTTTTGAGCGTTAAATAACTCCCACAAAAATGCTTGGCATATTCCAACTTGGTGGAATATGCCAAAAGTATTGCCGCATTTATTCAACTATATTATCAATGGAAACGGTACCAAAAATTTTATCTTTTATTTATGAAACCTTTTGCACCTTGGTAGTGTCCAATCCTTTGACTGATGATTTTTATTGCCTCTTGTGATAATGTTATAAATAATTGGCACACTTAAGATAACAAAAAGAAAATGAGAGGAGGTCCAAGCGCATTTACATTTCTACTTTTTGCAACAATCTGTTAATAAAAAAAGAGGTGTATTATGATCTTAAATCCAATTGACAAGAGCAATTATTTGAGAGGACTTCTCATATTAATTAAAAGAGACAGAAACATTAATGAAAT
>JAKAMS010000084.1 GCA_021812745.1 Bacteroidota bacterium
CCGTAATGAAATGATTCCTTCTCAAGTAAAGTATTTAAAGTCTTTATATGATATTCACTTAATTTTTTATGATCTGACACATTGATAGGAAGATTACGCCCCAGTGCCCACTCAATTATTTGATGTTTATTAAAAAATACTTTTTCGTGAAGTATTTGGAAGGGGATCTCTTTCTTCTTAACCAACAGTTGAATTTCTTTTTCCGGCAGAATCAGCAGATGTGAAATATCTTTTATTGTAAGGTCCAATCTTTCATCTCAATTAACGTTATTATCGTTTAGAATTATTTCAATTAATTTTTCATCTCTCTTTTAACGTGAGGCACAAAATCTTTCGGTCTTCCTAATTTTGAGAGTCCAAGAATTTCACGCGCGCGATCTAGTGCATCATCAATATTGCCGTAAATATTTTCTTCGCCAACCAAATCAAAAATACCGGCTTGAGTCATCGCATACAATGGCTGTGTATGAACTCCCGAAAGGATTATGTGAGTTCCCTTCTTTTTGGCATCATAATAGAAGTCCTTAATTGTTTGAAGCCCGGTTGCATCAACAGCCGGGACATTTCTCATGCGGATAATTCTAACTTTTGGAGGCTCTTCAATTACACGCATCTCTTCTTTGAATTTGGAAGCAGCGCCAAAGAAGAATGGACCATTTATTTCGAAGACTTCAACACCGACTGGAATTAATTTTTTATCTATTGCATTAGCATCCGGCAGATCCTCTTCATCTTCCAATTCTCTTGTAATGACGCTAACATTGGAAACTTCCGCCATCCGTTTCATAAAGAGTAATACAGCCAATACCATTCCAATCTCGATGGCAACGGTCAAATCAAAAATTACAGTTAAAAAGAACGTTGTTAGCAGAACAATAATATCGCTCTTTGGACTTTTCAAGAGCGTTTTAAACGCATGCCATTCGCTCATATTATATGAAACAATAATTAGAATTGCCGCTAAGGTTGCCATCGGTATCAATTTGGCGTAACTACCAAAGAAGAGCATAATTAGTAAAAGAGTAAGCGCGTGAATGATTCCCGCTACAGGTGTTCTTCCACCATTCTTTATATTTGTTGCTGTTCGGGCGATTGCCCCCGTAGCCGGAATTCCGCCAAAGAGGGGAGTAACAATATTGGCTAATCCCTGCGCGATCAATTCCATGTTGCTGCGGTGTTTTCCGCCGATCATACCATCGGCAACAACAGCGGATAATAAAGATTCAATTGCTGCAAGAAGTGCAATTACTGTAGCCGGCGCTATCAAATTTTTAATCAAAGCTAAATTTATTGTAATAAGGTGAGGTGCAGGTAAGTTAGAAGGAATTTCGCCGTATTTACTTCCAATTGTATCAACGGGTAAATGAAATACCATAACTAAAACAGTTGCCACAATTATTGCAACTAATGAACCCGGTATTTTATGTGTAACTTTTGGCCAGAAAATCATTATTAATAATGATAGTAACGCAATTCCCAATACGTAATAATTAATCGTTGGAACTGCACTGAAATATGCTATCCATTTTTCATGAAACTCTGATGGAATTTCTTTTATTTGCAATCCAAAAAAATCTTTTATCTGTGTTGAAAAAATTAATAAAGCTATACCGCTGGTAAAACCCACAACAACAGGATAAGGAATAAACTTAATCAAAGACCCGAATCTAGCTAATCCCATTATTACTAAAATAACACCTGCCATTATAGTCGCAATTGTTAATCCGGTTACGCCATAATTTTGAATAATTCCGTAGACTATAATAATGAATGCACCGGTAGGACCGCCTATCTGTACGCGGCTTCCGCCAAACGCAGAGACTATAAAACCGGCAATAATAGCAGTGATGATTCCTTTTTCCGGAGTAACTCCGCTTGCAATTGCAAACGCAATTGCTAATGGAAGCGCAACAATTCCAACAATAACTCCTGCAGTTGCATCTGCCATGAATTGTTTTTTGTTATAATCTTTTAGTGTTGTGAATAATTTTGGTCTTAATAACGGCATCGGGTTCCTCTATAAAAAATATGTTTCTTAAAAACGAATACAAATTTACTCATATCATTAAATAAATGCTTCGAAGATTTGAAATACATGAAATTACCGGATTAATCTTATTCTCGTTAATAAAAAATTTTTATTTGTATTTTTAATTAAGTAAAAAATTAGTGATGAGTATTAACCAGGCACATACATATTTACTATAATACGGTGAGTGAAAATTAATATTCAAAAAATGAAATAATTTTTAAGACAGTTTTAAGATCAAAAAAGGAGAACAGAAATGGAATACAGATATCTTGGAAATTCCGGCTTGAAAGTATCCGCTCTTTCATTCGGAGCGTGGGTTACATTCAGCGATCAGATTGGTGAGGACGTTGCGTACAAATGTATGAAAGAAGCTTACGACGCCGGAGTTAACTTTTTTGATAATGCCGAAGTTTATGCTAATGGCGAAGCAGAAGTAATGATGGGTAACATCTTAAAAAAGATGGGGTGGAAAAGAACAGATTTAATTATCACTACAAAAATATTTTGGGGCGGAAGCGGACCGAACGATACAGGACTTTCAAGAAAACATATTCTTGAGGGAACAGATGCTGCATTGAAAAGATTGCAGCTTAATTATGTAGATCTGATCTTCTGTCACCGTCCGGATTTTCATACGCCGGTAGAAGAAACAGTTAGAGCAATGAATCATGTTATTAATCAAGGCAAAGCTCTTTACTGGGGTACAAGCGAATGGTCGGCTGAAAGAATTCTTGAAGCATATGATATTGCCAGAAGAGAAAAATTAATTCCGCCGCTGATGGAACAACCGGAATACAATATGTTCCGCCGTGAAAAAATCGAAAAAGAATTCCTTCCTCTCTACGAGAAATTTAAACTCGGCACAACAATTTGGAGTCCGCTTGCTAGCGGTGTATTAACAGGAAAGTATAATAACGGAATGCCGGATGCTACGAGGCTATCACTTCAAAGCTACGAATGGCTTAAGAATAATATTCTTAGTGAAGAAGGATTGAAAAAAATTGAAAAGGTAAAGAAACTTGAACCGCTTGCAAAGGAAATTGGAATAACACTTTCGGAAATGGGTCTGGCGTGGTGCTTAAAAAACCAGAATGTGAGCACCGTTATAACAGGCGCATCCAAACCTGAGCAAGTAAAACAGAATATGAAAGCGCTCGATGCTGTTCCAAAACTAACAGATGATGTCGTGAAGAAAATTGAAGAGATAATTCAGACAAAGCCAAAGCCTGAGTATGATTGGCGCGGCTGATCATTAAATTATTAGGATGAAAAGAAGGAAATCATTTAAGCAAGAATCTTTTTTACAGTTTGTCTTTATTGTCTATATCAACCTGTTGAATTTCGATTGAAAAAGATTCGAGTTTTGTAATAATGTATTCCTTTGCCGGATGTTTTTTCCGGTCGGTGTGAAGAACCACTTCGACTTTAAGACTTTTCTTGCTTGATAATTCCTTGTATTTCATAAATGAAAACACGGAGCCCAGAAGGGACTGTAAAAGCACGGCTAGATCAGTCTTCCCGGCTTTCGTAATTTTTTTAAGATTTTCCTTATTGATCAAAACCGAGCGCAACGATTTTGAACCGTCATTAAAAGTGTCGAAGATTTCATTCACCATTTTCTGAATGAATTTTAAAATATCTTCCTTCCCGGTTTTTCTATCGGCTGAAATTTTTTCTTCAAAGTATGCTTTCATCTTGAGATCCAGCATAAAATACTTAATAAGGGTTTTTCCTTTCTCAATTATTTCTCTTGGAAATGAATATTGAAAATTTACCTCGATGCTTTTCTCTTCCAGTTTAAGCTTTCCGTTTGCGTTTAATTGTATCTGATTAAACGGGTTGAAGACCAAATTAAAATATATCTGATTGTGAGAATAAGATATTTCTGATTTATCCGGATTGATATCCTTCAGGTTAAGTGAATCCCTGGAGATTTTTTTATCATCACTTTTAAGTTCATGAAGTTCTTTCTTTATATCGGTGATTTTTAGTTTTTGCAGGTCCAACAATGATTGCTGAACTGCCTTTACATGGGCGGAACCGAGTTTTACATCCATAAAAAATATTTTCTTTTATTATCGTTAAGAAACAGAAGAAGTATAGAGCAAATGTAAAATGAAAATAAAAGCTTAAAATCTGCTGTCGAAAAGAGCAATAATACCATGTTTTTTTAGCTGTAATAATATTCAATTATGTAGTATTTTGATAATGTTAAGGCAAGCGAGATAGCTCCAAATAGATAGAAAGGATATTCTTTTATAATTAGGAGAAAAAAATGATTATTGCAAAGAATAAATTTTTAGCTGTCTCATTAGCTCTTTTCATAATCACTTTATTCTCTGTACTAAATGGATTTTTCAAAATCCCTCAAGTGGCAAATGCTGCTTACACTATGGATAACCTTTTCTATTATGCGATTAATATAATCTTTTGGCTTTCCGGCTCAATTCTGCTGAATACATTGCTACACAAAATCATATGGGGAAAAGTTATTAAAACATCCGCCGATTCAAAAACACTTGGATGGATTGAAGACCTAATAAGTACTTTCATTTATTTAACGGCTGTTTGGATCATAATAATTGTTGTCTTTGAGCAGTCGGTAACTTATTTGTTGGTTTTTTCATTTGCCATCCTTTTGGCTGTGTTAACATTCCTAAGATCGAAATTTCTAAAATTTTTCAGCAAAGAATTTATCAACACAACAAGACCGTTTAAAGTAGGAGATTGGATAAAATTAATAAACAAAAATGGGAATGAATTAATTGTTGGTGAGGTAATCCAATTTGATAGAATGGCTATACAACTTAAGAGCGAAAGAGACACCCTGCTTTTATTCCCAAATAATCTCTTAGATGAATTCATAATAGAAAATTACAGTAGAATTAAAAAAGAAAATCAATTCAGTGTTTTTGTAAAATTAAGCGCCGATCTCTCAATAGAGAGAATTAAAAGAATATTGTATTCAAGTACCAAGCAGGCGCTGTTGGAATTAGATAATATTAAAGGTGTTCAACCTCAAATAAGTGTTTTCAAAATTTCTGAGGGTACAATCGAGTATAAGGTTAATTTCTGGATAATTCCGTGGAAACCCAACTCACCAGAGATAGCCAAAGATTTTGTGCTGACGCGCATAATTAATAATCTAAAAATTGCCGGTGTTGGATTGGATATCTCCAGCGAGAAACATGATTTCAATATTATTGGGAATGTCGTTCTCTTTAATTCACTAAGTAAAGAAGAATTAGAAAAGCTTTTTTCGGAATCAAAAAAAGAATTTTATCCCGAACGAACGCCGGTAATCCGGCAAGGAGAGAAGGGTGATTCTATGTATATTCTTGTTGAGGGATTGCTAAAAGTATTTATAAGAGCCAATGGAAATTCAAATGAAGAAATCGAAGTGGGGATGATTACACCGGGACAGTTCTTTGGTGAAATGTCTTTATTTACCGGGGATGATCGATCTGCTACAGTAATAACTGAGACAGACTCTATCGTTCTTGAAGTTACAAAAGTTTCTATAAAGAAAATTTTGGAAAACCGACCGCAATTAGTTGATGAGTTCGCTAAAATTATTGCTGAACGGCAAAGCGGGAATATTCAAAAATTAGAGCTTCATAAGATCAAAGATGATTCATTCATTAAAAAAATGATTGGTAAGATTAAATCCTTTTTTGAATTATAGACACCATTCGCACAAAAGAATTTATTGCCTTTAAAGAGAAAAAATCTTCTCCCCCCAGGTAGATCTCTAATTAAAAAGATCTTCCCCCTCTTGAAGATTTAAAAACTATTTAGTTCAATTTTCAACTTGCTCGAGTTTTACATCACCTTCTGTAGAATCCCAGTCTTTTATTATCTTCTCCAAATTGTCTGCAAAAGAATCTAATGCTTCTCGATAATTTTTTATTCCCTCTACCGTGCCGCTTAGATTTGCTAGCGCTGCAGCAATTTTTCCTTTAAGAATCGCGACTTTTTCATCGGGACCTAATTCTTCTAATAAGTTCTCTAATTCATTCTTGATGATTAATGATAGGTCGCTATCATCATGACTAGGTTCAATTTTTCTACTAAAAGAGCTGCTCTTAGTATCACTCAATAAGCACATTTTTTACCCCCGATTTGATATAATACAAATAAAGGTTGCTGTGTTTTTATCTGCTATCATCTTAATTCAGCCGCTTACTAAACAACAAGTTGATTTTTTTTTCACACCTTGCCTTCTGCCAAACTTGAATAAAACGAGGAGAGAAAATGCCGCTCTCCACGTTATTTTTTTAATGATGAATTAACATGCCATTAGAACGAACCGCTAATTGGCTTTTTGTATCTGTCTTGCGTGAACTTTTTCCGTTTACATTTGTACTATCATCAATCTTAAATCTTAATACCAATTCTTGGAGATTTACTGTTAGTCTATTTAAATCTTCTGCGGCGTGTGCAATCTGTTGTACTCCGGCAGCACTCTCCTGGGTTACATTGCTAATTGCTTCAATATTTTTACTTATCTGCTCTGCAGCAGAGGATTGCTCTTCGCTTGCGGCGGCTACTTGAGTTGACATATCCACTACATCTTGAGCGCCGCTTATAATTTGTTTTAGTGATTGTCCTGCTTTGTCTGCAAGTGCTTTCCCTTTTTCTACTTCTTCTGTTCCTCTATTCATTGATACTACTGCACCTTCTGTATCTTTTTGTATCTGTCTAATCATTGTTGCAATCTCTTTGGTGGCTTTCGTTGTTCTCTCTGCCAATTTTCTTACTTCGTCAGCAACAACCGCAAATCCTCTTCCTTGTTCGCCGGCACGCGCCGCTTCTATTGCAGCATTTAATGCCAATAGGTTTGTCTGGTCGGCTATATCATCTATTACTTGAACAATCTCTCCAATCTGATCGCTGCTCTTACCAAGTGCTTGAACTGTTTCTGCTGATTGTTTGACAACTTGTGCGACGCGGTTCATTCCTTCAATAGTTTCTTCTACAACTTTTCCTCCTTCAATAGCAATCGCACCGGAGTTTTTAGCTGCTTCTGCCGCGTTGCCTGAGTTCTTTGTTGTTTCGAAGATTGTTTTTGTCATCTGTTCAACTGCGCTTGCTACTTCGGTTGTTTGACTGCTTTGTTCTTGAGCCCCGGCAGCCATCTCTTCACTGCTAGATGAAATCTCGTTGCTTGCGCTTGCAGTGGCTTGTACTGCCTCAGTTACATCTGATAATGCGCCGCTGAATGATTCTACCAATTCGTTAATGTTATCTTTCACTTTTGCAAAATCACCTTTGTAGTCACCGACCATGCGCACTGTTAAATCACCTGTAGCCATTTTTCCAAGAACTGTGCTTGATTCATTGATCGGTAGGACAACTGCATTAAGAATATCGTTAATACCGGTTACTACGTCTTTGTAGCTTCCCTGGAAATTATCAACTTTACCTCTTTGATTAAGATTTCCGTTAAGCGTTGAACTTGTCAATCCTGATAACTCAGCTATTAGTTCGCGGAACGTATTAATAATCAGCATAAGACTCTTAGGCATAACATCTTTTTCTGATTTTACAGCTAGATTTATAGTTAAGTCCCCGTTAGATATTTTATCAGCGGCATCAGCTTGCTTTTTGATATTATCTATCATCTTTTGAAATGATGTTTCGAGTTGGCCTATTTCATCCTTTGTGTTAGCGTTTACTTTAGCATCTATCTCACCGGCAGCTAGTTTGTCTGCAACTTTGGTAAGATTTTTCAATGATGTAGAAATTATACGGGCTATCCAATACGCTATAAAAACAGAAACGCTTATAGTTACGAGCATAACGAGCATTTTTAATTTTGAAGCTGCAGAAGCGGCTGATTCCCTATCTGCAATCATCGTTTCTATTAGAGGTTCAATTTTGTGAACCGCTGTGCGCAATACTTCAATTTCATTATTTATATCAAGAATTGCTTTTGATGCAGCTCCAAAATTCTCATCATAACTGTCTATTAATGATTTTGCCTGAACTTTAGAAGTAACCGGAAGTGAAGAACTTTCTGTGTGCGAGCGTAAAGAAGTAATAGCATCTTTATTTTGATATATATATTTTTTATCCTGACGTAAGAAGAAATCCTTTTCGTGTCTGCGGCACATTAGCATATCCACCATTACTGTTTTATCGTTACCGTTGTTAACAAGAGCTTCGAGGGCATGAACGCTTTCCCGCAGTTTTCCTTCGGCACCGGATTTTTCATCGAGTCCTCTAACCTGCATCAATGCAACTATTTTACTGAATGATTTGCTGTATTCATCGGCTGCATCATGTATAGCTTTACCGGTTTCTTCATTCTGGTAAGGGGTTATTAAGGAATCTAATTTTACGATGGCAATATTTACGAGTTTAGTGTATTTAAGATCTTTTCGTGCAAGAAAGTCTTTTTCACTTCGTCTTGCTTCAAGCATTGCTATATTTATTTTGTTAGCATCTTTCTCCTCATTCTTTGAGGATAATTCACTTATTTGGAATATCATAAATATTCCCAATAGAGCAAATATTGATCCTACAATAGCAAATATTTTCCCCTTGATGGACAGATTTTCTAGGAATGTTAACATCTTTTTAATTCTCCCTTCCTTTTGTCTTTCGGCTGATCAAAAAATTAGTTCTTCAGTTTCTAAACTCATTCCTCTTCAAGCATTGTGCTTAGTTCTTTTTCATAAGTTGTTGTAAGAATTTTTTTCAAATCAATCAGAATTAAAAGACGGTCTTCAAGTTTTCCAACCGACTTAATAAAATCTGTATCAACGCCAGTAACAATTTCCGGCGGAGCTTCTGTGATGTTTACAGGGATTCTTAAAACTTCGTTCACAGAATCCACAATAAACCCGATAGTTTTATTCTCAATTTCAACTACAATGATTCTTGTATCCTTATCGTGTTCTTTTTTGGGAAGATGAAGTCTAATTCTTAAATCAATTACAGGTATTACTCTTCCTCTCAGATTGATTACACCTTCAACAAAATCGGGAGCGTTTGGCACTTTTGTTAAGGTAGTCATTTTGTTTATCTCCTGAACATTCAGGATATCCACTCCAAACTCTTCATTACCTATCTTGAAACTGACTAACTGAAGAAGTTCAGTTGAATCGTTTTTGGTTTGAACAGAATTACCCATAA
>JAKAMS010000085.1 GCA_021812745.1 Bacteroidota bacterium
AAGGCGGAGATGATGTTTTTGTTCATTTTCAAGCTATTGTTAGTGACGGATACCGTTCACTTCAAGAAGGTCAGAAAGTTGAATTTACAGTTACCCAAGGTCAAAAAGGACCACAGGCTCAGGAAGTTAAAGTCATCGGCTAATTCCCCGGTAGAAATTTTCTTCTAACAAAAGACCCCGATTTTTATCGGGGTCTTTTGTTTTATACTAAAGCTGCTTTTTTTTAATACTATTTTTAGTTAATGATAATTACCTGATTAGTTCAGAGTTTTAATAATTAGAGAATTATTTTCTCTGCAGTTTTATCAGAACCACTCCATGGGATGGAACTACAGTTTCATATTTTTCATTGAACTCACCAAGATTCTTTTGTCTCCATAGATCACGTATTTTTATTTTTGGTGCTACACCTATATCAGAGAAGTTTAGAACAAATTTTTGTGATAAGTCACCGGTATTAAAAATTCCGATAGATTTGTTTCCATCTTCTAAATCTTTCACCCATACCTGTATATTATCTTTTTTAATTTTTGGTGTTGCTTGTTTCCCAAGAGGGTCTTGATCTATTGCGAGCACTTCATCATTAGTTAATAAATTGAGAGTAAAATTATCTAGGCGAGTTAGATCGCAGCCGATAAGAAGCGGGGCGGAGAGCAAACTCCACAAACTTATATGAGTATATTGTTCATCGGGCGTCAGTTTTGTCGGATGAAGACTGGGTCCCCAGCCAACCCATCCAACTACAAGCATATCGGGATCGTTCCAGTTACCCGGCTTAGCATATTTAGCATTTTCAATTTGGCTGAATCCAATTTCACTCATACTCTGCCATGTATCCGTAATGTCTCCGGTCGTTCGCCATAAATTGCCGCCAACGCTTCCGCCCCATTCCCAAACTTTGCTCATTCCATACTGGCATAAGCTGTAAACAATATCGCGGTCAATTTTTTGCAATGCTTCTTGCATAATTTTGTATGGTTTTATTCTTTCGGCTAGAGAAGTGTCTTTTGCAATTTTATCATACGAACACCAATCATACTTCAAATAATCAATACCCCATGAAGCATAAGATTGTGCGTCTTGAAGTTCATGCTGATATGTTGCTGTGTAACCACCACATGTAAGCGGTCCTGGTGAACTGTAAATTCCAAATTTTAATCCGAGCGCGTGAATGCTGTCGCCGAGCGCTTTCATGTTCGGAAATTTTGAATTGCATAATATATTTCCATTAGCATCACGTTTTGCGTCCGGTGAGTTGCCAACAATCTCCCAACCGTCATCTATATTTATAAAAGTCCAGCCGTGATTCATTAATCCCTTTTCTTTATAAACTTTTGCGCTAGCCAAAACTTTTTCTTGATCAACAGTCAATCCCCAAACATTCCAACTGTTCCAGCCCATCGGCGGAGTGAGAGTTATAGTTTCGCCAATAGAAATCTTTAGTTCACTCTTTGCTAAACCGAATTTATTTTTTGCGGTAAGCATAATTTTAAATTCACCTTTCTCAGAAACAGAGCCGGTTATGATTCCAGTTTTCTTATCTATTGTTAAAACTTTGGGAAGATTGATTGCATCAAAAGTCATTGGTCTCGAACCGGTGGCTGCTATTGTATATAGGAACGGTTTGTTTGGTCTCTCTCCATAAATTTTAGCGCCATTGATTTTTGGTTTCTCAGACGGTGCCGGAGTTAAAATGTATGGGGTCTCTTCACGATAAGTAATTTGTTCTTTGTTGTGTGCAAATTCGAAAATGTAATTTACATAGCTGGATTGATCCTGATTGACGAGACTGAAATCAAATTTGCGTGATGTTTTTGGTAATAGATTAATTCCGGTAGATTTTTCGTAAATAATTTTTTTGTTCAGTTTGTTTTCTGCCATGATTATAAATTTTCCGCTGATAGTAAGTTTGTCGGAAGTGTTTTTAATCGTGAATGATTTTGAAGCCGCCTTGTTTTTGAAAATAAATGGAACCTGTCCATAGTCCAGTGAAAGATATTCGCTAATATGAACCATGCTTATTGCCTGATTGCCTGTATAAATTCCGCCTTGACCTCCTTGGTCAAATACGCGGACGGATATTGTGTTTTCTTTATCCCATAAAATTCTCGGATCATTAACTGATAAAGTATAGCGCCGGTTGTAATCCCATAAAATTGTCGGGGCATTCAAGAAAGATGTATCTGCGGGAGTATCTTCACCGACATTCTTACCGTTTATACCAAAGATCTTTCCGTTGATAAATGACTGATCGAAATTGTTAATTTTACCCAGAAAAATTTTTAAGCTGTCTTTCAAATAAGATTTCTCTTTTAAGGAAGATGGAATAAAAACTTTTACGCGGTACCATGCAAAACCGTCAAGAGGATCGTACCCTTGTTCTTCCCAAATTTTATCAACACGGATTTCTTTCCATTGTGAATCATTGAAGGCGGGTTTGGCATATTCTAAATTATCGCCAACCTTAAATTTCCATCCGTCTTTTAATAAAATTGTTTGTTCTGTCTGAGCTGTTGAAATTGATAATGTGAAGAAAGCTATGATGAAAAAGAGTTGTAGTTTTTTCATTTTATCACCAAAGAATTTGTTTTACGGTTATTAAATTAATCCGATTTATGGATTGTCCCAAAAATATTTTAAGGAAGCGAAGAGAAAATAACATTAATGCTTTTCTTCAAATCAAAATCGCTGTATTTTGTAATCAACTTCTAATGATAACTTTCCAACAAGACGAGGAGAGAAAATGAAAAACTTTTACAAACTGTTTCTTACCGTTGTTATACTTTTACTTTTTATTAAGATAGAATTCGCGCAGACAAACTCAATTGTACGCGATGCTAAAATATCAGAAATGATAAAAGAAATTTCTGCGGCAAATTTGGAGAACAATGTGCGAAAGATGGTGAGTTTTGATACACGTCATACACTAAGTACGCGCGGAAATAAAGAGAATGGAATTGGCGCGGCATGCAATTGGGTTAAATCTGAATTTGAAAAATTCGCCAAAGAATCCAGCGGAAGGCTTGAGGTTAAGCTGGATTCGCTAACACTTGAACCTGATGGGAAAAGACTTGTTAGAAAAGTTCTGTTGACAAATGTAATGGCTACACTTAAAGGAACTGATATAAATGATAAAAGAATTTTTATTGTAAGCGGTCATCTAGATTCCCGCAACAGTGAAGCAAACGATTCAACGGGAATGGCGCCAGGCGCGAATGATGATGCTTCCGGAGTTTCTGCTGTTTTGGAATTAGCACGCGTTTTGAGTAAACACAGTTTTCCATCCACAATAATTTTTGTAGCTGTCTCTGGAGAAGAACAAGGACTTTACGGTTCAACCTTTCTTGCTAAGAAAGCTAAAGAACAAAACTGGGAAGTTGTTGCTATGCTCAACAATGATATGATAAGCAACAGTCATTCAAGCGAAACAAACCTCAACGATAATATGCAAGTACGTGTCTTTAGTGAAGGAATTCCATTATTAGAAACCGATGAGATGAGAAAAATTCGTCAATCTACAAATGCAGAAAACGACGGCAGCTCAAGGCAACTTGCACGTTATATAAAAGAAGTCGGCGAACGTTACGTTGATCAGCTTGTAGTAAAACTTGTTTACCGTAACGATAGATTTCTGAGAGGCGGAGACCACACGCCGTTTAATCGGCAGGGATTTACAGCAGTACGCTTTTGTGAGATGAACGAAAATTATGATCATCAGCATCAAAACATACGTGAAGAGAACGGAATTAAATACGGCGATCTTCCGGAATTTGAAGATTTTGAATATGCAAAAAAAATAACATCTGTTAATCTTGCAGTGCTGGCAAATTTAGCATTAGCGCCGCAAGTTCCTCAAAATGTAGGAATAGTTGTTAGCGGAATGACTAACTCGACAACATTAAAATGGAAAGCTCCTCAAGGCAATATTCCGCATGGATATTTTGTAATGATGAGAGAAACATTCCAGCCTGTTTGGGAGAAAAAATTCTTTACAGATAAAACTGAAATCACCTTGCCTTACTCAAAAGATAATTACTTCTTTGCGGTTCAATCAGTAGATGAAGACGGACATGAGAGTCTGCCTGTCTGGCCAGTGCCGGTTAGATAAAAATTTAATGGAGAAAAAACAAAAATGTTTAACAATCGAATAATCACAAAAGTAGTTCTACTAGCAACACTTTTTTCTCTTTTCACTTCAGCACAGGAGAAGAAAAAACTTTCGATTGAATGGAGATATTCTCCCGAAGCGGTAATGATGACTCGTCTGCCTAATGTTCAGTGGCTGAATAACGGTTTGGCAATGATGATTGATTTTAATAAACCGGTAGAAGAAAGAACGATGGAATTATTAGATCCTGCAGCTGGTGTTTCTAAACCGGTTTTGGATATGAAAAAAGCTATTGAGAGTTTGAAAAATTTTCTTGGAGAAAAAACTCCTCCTATGCTTTCAATGCCAAATGCATTTGATAAAAATGGCGAGAAAGGATTTTACATTTTAGATGGCGATATTTTTCTTCTTAATATGAAAGACGCCGCATTTGAGCGGGTTACAAATACTAAAGAAGAAGAAAAGAATGTTAATTTTTCTCCTGACGGCGAAAAGCTTGCTTACGTCCGTACAAATAATATTTATTTCTATGATATAAAAAATAAAAATGAAAAAGCTGTAACCAACGATGGTTCAGATACTCTCCTGAACGGAACACTTTCCTGGGTTTATTGGGAAGAAGTTTTTGGACGCGCAGATATTGCTTATTGGTGGTCGAATGATTCCAAAGCGATTGCCTATTTACAGACCGATGAATCTCCTGTTAGCGTAATGTACTATTCTGATTTTAAACCTGCAGTTCCAAATATAATTAAACAACGGTATCCTAAAACTGGCGGCACAAATCCGATTGTGAAAGTTGGTGTAGCAGACATTGAAACTTCAAAAACAACTTGGCTGGATTTTTCAAACAATCCGTACGAATATGTTATCCGTGTAAATTGGCTGCCGGGCAGCAAACAAGTTGCGGTTCAAACAATGAACAGAATGCAGGATGAACTCGATCTATTTTTTGCCGACCGTTCAACAGGAAAGATAAAACCGATTCTGAAAGAAACCGATCCGTGCTGGGTCAATATTTCGGACGATCTTCATTTTGTAGAAAACGGAAAAGAGTTTTTGTGGGTTTCCGAACGGAGCGGTTACGCACACATTTACAGATACGCAATTGACGGCAGCTTGATAAATCAGGTTACAAAAGGGAATTGGGCTGTGGTTGCAAGCGGCGGCGGCGCATTCTGGGTGCGTAAATCTATCAGTGCGATTGACGATAAAAATCAGATCATCTATTTTACTGCACAAGAAAAATCCGCCACGGAAAAAGATCTTTACAGAATTAAGTTTGACGGCACCGGAATGAAACGCCTTTCCGCTGAAGAAGGAACACATGCAATCAATTTCAGTCCCGATACAAAATATTATTTAGATACATATTCCAATATCAAAACTCCGCCGGTGCTTTCTCTCTATAGAAACGATGGTAAATTTATTAAACAAATAGGAAGTTACGATGCGGACAAACTTGCTTCTCTCGATCTGCAGAGACCGGAACAGTTCACGGTTCCCGCACGCGACGGTTTTCCTCTTCCAGCAGAAATAATGAAACCGAAAGATTTCGATCCGAATAAAAAATATCCGCTTATAGTTTACGTTTACGGAGGTCCATCAGCACCGCAAGTTTTGAATAGATGGCGCGCTTCAATCTATTTCGATCAGGTGCTTCTTGATAACGGCTTTTTAGTGGCAATGATTGACCCCCGGATTTCTGCGGCGATAAGTAAGAAACTTGAAAATCTTGCTAATCTGCATCTTGGAAGTACTGTTGAATTAAATGACCTTGTTGATGGCGTGAAATGGTTTAAGAATCAATCCTATATTGATTCATCACGCGTTGGAGTCTGGGGATGGAGCGGAGGCGGAACATTCACTTTGAACGCAATGACCAATTCAAAAGAATTTAAAGCCGGTATCGCTGTTGCCGCTGTAACCGATTGGCATTTTTATGATTCAAAGTTCGGCGAATCTGTTATGAAAACTCCCAGTGTAAATCCGGAAGGTTATGAAGCTACATCTCTGATTAAGAGAGCTAAAAATCTGCACGGCAGATTGATGATTGTTCACGGAACATACGACGACAATGTTCACATTCAAAATGCTTATGCGTTTATGGATGAATTGATCAAAGCAAATATCATGTTCGATCTGATGATCTACCCAATGCGTCAGCATGGAATAGCAGACCGCGCGGCGCAGATTCATCTTTATAATAAAATGCTGGAGTTCTGGAAAAAGAATTTATAATTAATTGAAAAATGGGGACAATTAAGAATTATCCAAATAAAGTCATAAAATGTTTTCTAAGATGGAATTGGTAGTTATAAAATTCAAACATTGGTTAACAATGGACGTTATAATTATCGGCTGAGTTAACCGTGCTATGATTTCTATTCTAGTCGGAATATCCGGAATTCAAAAGGATGTCGCTTTCATTTATGTTTTTGGAATAATGACAATAGTTGCAATTTATTCTGCTATGAGCGGATTGTAGGGCGTGGTTGTAACTGATGCATTCTAGTTCGTCTTTGCTATATTTGGGTGCATCATTCTTGCAATCCTTGTTGTTAATTCTCCTCAAGTTGGAGGTGTTGCATGTCTGCAAGTAAAAACTTCCAAAATTTGTTTTCTGTTTCTTACCAAACCAACCGATGAAGAAAAGTTGAAAGAATTTTACCTGACTGTTTATCCCGGAGGAGTTTTATGGAAAAAAATCTCTGTGTTGATGCCGGAAGTTAAAAGCGATTCCGGTTTTGCGAGAATGTTTCTTAACTGGTTTCTTGAAGTTGTTCTTGTTTATTCGTTTCTTCTCGAAATAGGCAGCTTGATCTTTGGCAATTACTTAAATACTGTTATTTATCTGGTAGTTGCGGCGGTGAGTTTATTTGTTGTGCTTAGAAATATTTCGGAATGAGTTTTTTGTTATCGCTTCTCCCGCCAATGGCGGGAGAAGCGATCTAATTTAAGAGTTTGAGATTTCCGGCAGGCATGCGGGTTATTCGCAATGACCCGCAAGAAATAATTATTTAGAGGAACTCAAATATTTATTTTAATTTATCTGCAAAAACCTTTTTGAACTTTTCCACTTTCGGCGTGATCACAAAACTGCAATATGGCTGACGCCCGTTCCTGTTATAATAATCTTGATGATAATCTTCGGCTTTGTAAAACTTTTTAAAAGGAACAATCTCTGTTACAATCGGGTCTTCCCAAATTTTTTCCGAATCAAGTTCTTTCTTATACTTCTCCGCAAGTTCCTTTTGTTCATCACTATGATAAAAAATCGCAGAACGGTACTGAGTGCCAACATCGTTCCCATGGCGGTTTAATGTGGTTGGGTCGTGAGTTTTCCAGAATACTTCCAATAATTCTTTGAAAGAAATAATCTTTGGGTCGAAGGTTATTTGAGTGCACTCTGCGTGCCCGGTTTGCCCTGTGCAGACTGCTTCGTAAGTCGGATTTGGAACCGAGCCACCGCTGTAACCGCTTTCAATTTTTACAACACCTTTCAATTTTTGAAAAACCGCTTCGGTGCACCAGAAGCATCCCGCGGCAAAAGTTGCAACTTCATATTTTGATGAATCAATCATGGCTTCCTCAAGTTTGGGCTTAGCATTGTTAGAACAGCTTATTACAGCAAGTAAGAAAAACAAAACAAATTTATTTTTCATTTGTGCACTTTCGTTTTATCTATTAACAAAGAATTTTAATTATATGTTCCCCGCAATACAAACTGTTTATGTGGCTAAAGCTGATAGTTGTGATGTTTAGTAATCCACGATCTAAAGCTCGTGGTTATTCAATTTTAATCTTGCGCTTAAAGTGAATTGGTCATTGCCGGTTCTGCATGGCGGGACTCGCAATCTCATTAGAGAATTAACTGACGAGATTAAAACGCGGACTAATGCTCCAATTAGACGAAAATGATTTTTAAAAATCTATTTTCTAAAGTCTAAAGAATTATTAAATTAATACAAGAAAATCCCGCCAATACAAATTTTGAGAGAAAATAAAATTTTGTAAAAAGCTTCTTTGCGGTGGAGGTTATTAATGCCCAACTCCGTTAATAAGGCAAAACACTTGTCTGCTAAAACAAATCTCTGGGAAAGAGATGAAATTTCCGTACAACCGCCGCAAGAGGAATCAATAGAAACAAAAAAATCCGTAATAGCATTTTTTGAATTGCCTATTAACTGGTGGTTCAGCCACTCTTCCTTTGGTGCGGCAAATAAATTGAAAAGGGTAGACCTTATAAAACTAAACCGCGGAAAAATTGATAAGCTAAATTTATCTAACTCTTCGGATTGGTGTGTTGAAGACGGTGATTATAATTCTGTAATGAAAAAAAATGAAGAGAACCTGTTCTTACCTTTTGAAGCAAGACGGAGATTAAAAAAAATTTTGTTTGGAGTCGCTTTGGTTTTAGCCGCACTGATAATATGGCTATTCTCTTTTATGGTTTCGTCTATTAAAAATTTTTAATGTATTGAGGTGCGTATGAAAAAATTTATACAACTTTTTATTGTAGTAATATTTTTATTGCCAGCTGTTAGTTGGGGACAGACTAACCCAGGATTTGAAACTGGAGATCTAACTGGTTGGACAAAGGTCAATGGATTAGCTAGTGGTACAGAAACTGTAGTATCTTCAAATATCCGCACAAGTAATTATTCAATGGCTGTTACAACTACAAGTTTCGGTACTCCTACACGAATGGAAAATTCTAAGACAGTATCTATACCAAATGGAAATTATTTGTATCTGATTGTTTGGACGAAAGGAAATGATGCAAGTAACGCTCAAATAGCACTTCAATATAAAACATCCACTTCTTATACAGGAAGTTATTCTGCTCCTGGGACTAGTTATAC
>JAKAMS010000086.1 GCA_021812745.1 Bacteroidota bacterium
GAGTTGCACGGCTGATCTGAATGAACTCATTTGGTATTCCAATTTCTTCCAGCTTTCCAAAAATTTTTGAATTTTTTTCGTAGCCGTCGTTAGGAGCCAACTCAAAATAAAAATCGAATTCATTTACAAATCCCATTTCTCTGAGCACAGATAGTTTGTTTTGCGTCAGCGCGGTTTTTTGAATTTTAATTGTGTCTTTTCTATTGAGAAGATTTATCAATTCCATCAGCGTCCCAATTGCAATTATATTTCCATGATCAATTATCGCCAGACGTGAACAGAGCCGCTCTGCCTCTTCCATATAATGTGTTGTGTAAACAATTGTCTTGCCGGCTCTGTTTAGTTCGCTTAACATATCAAAGATTGCATTACGCGATTGCGGATCAACACCAACAGTCGGTTCATCGCATAAAACAATTTCCGGATCGTGAAGTAAACTTGCCGCCAGATTTAATCTGCGCTTCATACCGCCGGAAAATTCCTT
Source organism: Bacteroidota bacterium (assembly GCA_021812745.1). Next base: position 485 of record JAKAMS010000086.1, read on the forward strand.
TACCTGATCTTTCTTTCTATCTTTTAACTGAACCAGGTCCAGAACGTATTCAATTTTAGTCTCAAGTTTTTTTGAAGTAATGCCGTACAATTCACCGAATATTTTCAAGTTTTTATAAGCACTCAGTTCAAGATAGAGTGACACTTCTTGAGGAACGTAACCAATCTTTTTACGCAGCTGAATATTTTGCGAGGAGATTTTTTCCTCACCTAAATAAACTTGACCGCTATCAGCTTCAAGATAACCGATGATAATATTCATCAGAGTAGATTTACCTGCTCCGTTCGGTCCCAAAAGTCCAAAGAATTCTCCTTTAGCCACGGTGAGACTTATATTATTGAGTGCATTAATATTCTCAAAGTTTTTTATTATATGACTGATTTTAAGCATGTTTAATCAACTATTTTTATTTTGGCTTAAAGATAATTGCTTATGTTAAGAGATCAAACAAAAATTAATATTGATGAACTCAAAAGAAATCCTGCAAAAATTTTTTGGTTATACCGAATTTAAACCGGCTCAGGAAGAAATAATTAGTACAATTCTAAATGGTGAAAGTGTACTTACTATTCTTCCAACGGGAGGCGGTAAATCACTATGTTATCAAATCCCCGCACTTATGTCCCCCGGTTTTTCAATTGTGATTTCTCCTCTTATCGCTTTGATGAAGGATCAAGTAGATTCGATCAACAAAATTGAAACTGTTGCCGCTTTTATTAACAGCTCATTAGACTCGCACGAGACTGATAAAGTTTTACAAAATCTTGCAAACGGAACAATAAAAATTTTATATGTTTCACCGGAAAAACTTTCTAATAGATATTTTGCCGAGCGGTTGAAATCATTACAACCCTCAAATCTATTTGTTGATGAAGCACACTGCATCAGCGAATGGGGACATAATTTTAGACCAAGTTACAGAAAAATTAAAGAGTTCGTTGAATTTATTGGGATAAAAAATGTTTCTTCTTTTACAGCCACAGCTACAGAGGATGTAAGAAAAGATATTATTGAGCAGCTTGGATTGAAGAATCCAAAAGTTTTTGTTCGCGGATTTGAGAGAGATAACTTTCACTTAAACGTAATTCACACTCAACACAAAAAAGAAAAAATTGCAGAGTTGTTAAAAGGGAGAAAGGAACCCGCTATAATATATACTGCCACAAGAAAATCTGCAGAAGAAGTCAGTGAATTTCTAAGAAGTAACCGGATTGATTGTACATACTATCACGCTGGATTGGCTTCTGAACTCCGCAGAATGATTCAAGATGATTTTTTATCCGGAAGAGTAAAAGTAATTGCCGCAACAAATGCATTCGGAATGGGAATTGATAAAAGCGACATACGAACTATTTTCCATTATAACATGCCTGGTACAATAGAAAATTATTATCAAGAGATTGGAAGAGCCGGACGCGACGGCAAAGAAGCAAACATCTTTCTGTTATATGACGAACGTGACAAATTAATACAAGAATATTTCATTTCCAGTTCTAGTCCGTCGCGCCAACAAATTGAAGATGTGTACCAATTGATTTGCGATTACGGTAAAGTTGCTGTCGGAAATGTTTCTGATCAAGAGATACCGCTCGATAAAAATTTTCTTTCACTCATCGCTGCAAAAAAAATAAACCAAACATTGACCAATGCTTCAATAAAAATTTTAGAAGAGTCCGGCTATATACGCCACAGATCGGATTTTGAGAATAAACATTACGGACAATTTCTTCTTGAACCGAACCGCCTTAACCAATTTGCCAAGAGCTTTACTGACGCAGAATTAAAAGATCTGATTTTTCTCCTTGCCCGTGAATATGGAAGTAAAATTTTTAATTCGAAAATACAATTAGGAATAGAAAGATTATCTAAGCTTCTGGAAATTCCGGAAGATTCAATCATCAATCTTTTACAGACTTTGAGCAAAGCCGGTATTTTCACTTATGAAATTCCGTCTCTATTCCCTTCTGTGAAATTGGTTTTACCTCGCATTGAAGCGAAATATTTTCAACTCAATCTTGAGAAAATCAAATTGCTCAGAGAACATGCAAAGGCAAAGCTAGACAAAATGATTAGTTATGCCTTTACTGATCAATGCCGGTTTAGATTCATCCTCGAATATTTTGGTCAATTTGATAAAAATTATAAATGCGGCAAATGCGATGTATGCACCGGTTCAATTCAAGCTTCGGCAACTACATTTGAATATTTAGAAGAGATAATTTTTCAAACAATTCACGAATCAAAAAAACCGATTAAAAAGAAAAACTTAATTCAGGTTCTTACCGGCAAGACGGATTTAGCTTCATTGAAGAAGTTTTCGACTTTCAATTCATGTACACATTTTAGAAAAGATGAAATTGAAATTTCTATTTCTAAACTGAATAACGCCGGATTACTTCACTGCACAAATGATATTTTATCACTCTCAGAAGAAGGTATATCTACTTTTTTAATAACTGAAGAAGAAACTGCACCCTTAATTACAGATGGGAAATATGAAGAAGAACTCAAGTTGTTTAATCTGCTTAGACAAATAAGAAAAGAAGCTGCCGATAAATTCGGTCAACACGCCAATTTAATTTGCTCTGATGAAATTCTGCGCGAGATCGTTAGGTCAAAACCAAGGACACATTCCGACTTGCTTAACATTAACGGGTTTAATCAACGTATGTTTAATAAAATTGGTGACGAATTTTTAAGCGTTCTAAAGATCTTCGATGATTCACAAAACATGACCAACATTTTGAGACAGAAAAAAATTCCGGAGAACATTTTAAAGGTTTTTGATCTTGTTCAGAAGAAATATTCTCTAACAGACATAGCTTCCTTAACAAAATTACCCGAGTCAATTGTTTCAACACAGATAGAAACGTTGATAGAAATGCAGCCAAATTTAGAAATTGATTTCCTTTTTGAGAAGAACGAATTGAAGGAAATCTATAAAATCATTAACAATGGCACAACCGATTTGAAATCGTTAAGAGAGGCGTTTAACAATAATATTAGTTATGCAAAGTTGCGAATTGCCGCAGCAAAGAGAAGGGTTAATTAATTGCGTTGCTCTTTTTTAGATTGTTCAAATAATCGTTCGCTCTCTTAAAAAAGTCCGCCCATTTAGTTTTATCATCGGAATACTTTTCAAGTTCAGCTTCAAATTCCTTTTCGGTTATTTTATATTTATTGAAAACTGATTGCTTATGCACCCGGAGAGAATCTGCATTGGATGAATAAGTGTCATTAACAATTATATTCTCAACATAAACTTTCACTAAAACTTCTTGGGGAATCTTCTCTTTGCTGCAAGCAAAACAAAAGATGGAGAATGATAGAAGTATTAATAGCGCGCTATTTCTTTTTGCTGGCTTCAAATAAAATTTTCTTTTCACGGTCTGATAAATTTTGGTATCCGCTCTGACTTATCTTATCGAGTATTTTATCAATCTCTTCTTGATTTACCTGCTCTTCAGTTTTCTGATTATTATTTATATCGTAATACTTTGCGTCTTCAACATCGGCTTGCTTAAAAGGATTTTTCCGGAACGTATTTTGAAAACCGCCGGCGGAAAAATTATTGCTTGACTTCTTGAATGAACTGAAGATATTTTTTCTCTTAAATTCGTTTCTGCGGTCAATCAGAATAAGAATTACGCCTGTAATAGCACCGCCGATATGAGCTAAATGCGCTACTACGCTTTGATTTCCAACCGACATGAATTCAATAACAACAAGAATTGCCATTAAGTATTTTGTCTTTATTGGGATTAAAAAATACACAAACACATAGCGGTCCGGAAAGTACATAGCAAAAGCAATCATTACTCCAAAGACGGCGCCGGAAGCACCAATTGTTGGTCCTACAGCTTCTGAAAGTAGCGGAGGCAATAGCAGCTGGAATATACCCGCACCCAATCCGCATACTAAATAAAAAATTAAAAACTTTTTAGAACCCATTATATGTTCGATTTCCATTCCGAACATCCATAGCATAAACATATTAAAAAGAATGTGCGTAAAACTTCCGTGCATAAATTGATATGTTATTAACTGCCAGAAATAAAAACTAGGAGAATCGGAGTAAATACCGCCGCTGAAAAGAGGATTCAAAGCAAAATATTTCATTAACAGATATTCATATGTAACCGCTTGACCTCCAGTTGAGTAAGCGTAGATGAACATTTGAGAAATAAGTTGTATAAAATAAACCACACCGTTAGTTATTAATAAATATTTCAGTACAGGCGGAAAAAAGCTAAAACCGCTCATTCCGGACGGACGGTAATAATCTCTTGAATCTAATCCCATTTACATTCCAATTAAATTAATAATCATTTTTCAGTTGCAGAAACATACGCAATTATGCAAAGAATAAAAGTAACATTATAATTATGATGAAGAGCGAGACTGTTCCAAAAATTCTTGCACGCGCTCATTCTCTTACTCTTGATTTATTTATCATCATTTAATGCTTCAACACCGGGTAAAATTTTGCCTTCAAGAAATTCCAATGAAGCGCCGCCGCCTGTTGAAACATGAGAGACTTTATCATCGAGTCCGGCTTTTTTAATTGCAGCCGCAGAATCACCGCCTCCGATAATTGTTATTGCGCCATTTGATGTTGCCACGGCTAGAGCACCGGCAATCTCATCGGTTCCTTTTGCAAAATTATCGAATTCAAAAACTCCCATCGGTCCGTTCCAAATAATTGTTTTGCTTGCAAGAATTATTTTCTTGAATTCTTCAATTGTTTTCGGTCCAATATCTAATCCCATTTTATCGGAAGGGATTTTATCTGCATTAACAACTTTAGAAGGAGATTCGTTCTTAAATTCAGCCGCAACTACATTATCAGTTGGCAACAATACTTTTGCTTTGGAGGTTTTAAATTTTTCCAACATTTGTTTTGCAAGATCAATTTTTTCTTCTTCAAGTAAAGATGATCCAATTTCATAACCCATTGCTTTATAAAAAGTATAAGCCATTCCGCCACCGATTAAAAGATTATCCACTTTCGGAAGCAGATTTTCAATTACATCAATCTTACCGGAAATTTTGGAGCCGCCAAGAATTGCTGTGAACGGACGAACCGGATTTGCAATTGCCTCGCCAAGATAATCGAGTTCTTTTTGCATTAAATATCCCGCGGCGCAAACTTTAATAAACTTTGTTACGCCCTCTGTAGAGGCGTGCGCGCGGTGCGCGCTTCCGAATGCATCATTGATATAAACATCACCAAATTCTGCAAGTTGTTGGGCAAATTCAGGTACATTTTTTTCTTCTTCAGGATGAAAACGTAAATTTTCAAGGAGTAATACCTGACCGTCCTGCATTGAATTAACAATTGCTTTTACTTGATCCCCAATACAATCGGGTGCGAACTTTACGTCTACATCCAGCAATTCGCCAAGACGAACGGCAACTGGCTTTAAGCTGTACTTTGGATTCGGTCCGCCCTTAGGTCTTCCAAGATGGCTCATCAGAATACAGCGCCCTCCATCTCCAATAATTTTTTTAATTGTCGGCAAAGCAGATGTAATTCTAATATCATCCGTAATCTTTAAATTTTCATCGAGCGGCACATTAAAATCAACACGTACAAGAACACGCTTGCCTTTCAAACTTACTTTGTCAATACTCATTTTTTTCATTTCAATCCTCCATTACAAGAACATAATTCCTAAAAAAAAGACGCAGCCAAAACATTATGGTCTGCGTCTTGGCAAAATGCTTATTACAGCTATTTAATCATTTTCAGTAATAGATCAACAACTCTTGAGGAATAACCCCATTCGTTATCATACCATGACACAACTTTGAAAAATCTTTTTTCACCTTTCAAGTTGTTGCCTACAGTAGCAAGAGAATCATAAATTGAAGATCTTTCATCATGAATAAAATCTGTTGATACAACTTCTTCATTGCAGTAACCGAGAATACCTTTTAAATAAGTCTCTGAAGCTTTCTTCATAAGATTATCAATTTCTTCAATTGACGTATCTTTTTCCGAACGGAAAGTTAAATCTACAACAGACACATTAGCAGTTGGAACACGGAATGACATTCCGGTAAGTTTACCTTTTGTTTGAGGAAGAACTTCGCCTACAGCTTTTGCTGCGCCTGTGCTTGATGGAATAATATTAATTGCTGCAGCACGTCCTCCTCTCCAATCTTTTTTAGATGGTCCGTCAACTGTTTTTTGTGTTGCCGTATAAGAATGGATTGTAGTCATCAACCCGCTTTCAATTCCAATTCCTTCTTTCAATAAGACATAAACAACGGGAGCCAAACAGTTTGTTGTGCAAGATGCGTTAGAAACTATTACGTGTTTTGCCGGATCGTATTCATTGTCATTGACGCCCATTACTAAAGTTTTAACATCTCCTTTACCCGGAGCGGAAATTAAAACTCTTTTTGCACCTGCCGCAATATGCCCTTTAGCTTTTTCTGAATCCGTGAACAAACCTGTAGATTCAATAACAATTTCAACACCCAGATCTTTCCAAGGCAATTGTGAAGGATCTTTCTGCGCCATAACGCATCTGATCTTATGACCATTTACAACCAGAACGTCATCTGCTTCAACCGAAGCAGAACTTTTTTCACTTCCAATTGTTCCTTTAAATTTTCCATGAACAGAATCGTATTTCAACTGATAAGCAAAATATTTTGCATCTGTACTTACATCAACAACGGCAACTACGTCAACTTCTTTTCCAAGATGACCTTTATCCGCCAATACGTTGATAATTTGTCTTCCGATTCTACCAAATCCATTGATACCAATTTTTACAGCCATTTCACTACTCCTTCGCTACATTTTGATAAATTTCGGTGATAAATATAGTTAAACGAGCGGGAAGTTTCAATTTTGTAACCGCAGATAATTAATTTGAAGATAATGATTGTTGATTTGATTTGAAAAATTTATCTTGAGTACGAAACTGAGGGGGTTATTAGCAAAAAAATAATTCCACACTTTTTTTGAGGGTAACAATGGAATCTCCAAAGTTTTTGTCATCCGTTCCAATTTTTTCTGAACTTCCGGATGAAGCTCTCGAAAAGATCGAGAAGACAGGCTCCCGCAAGAGCTTTCAAAAAAACGATGTTATTCTGATGGAAGAAGAATCTGGCACTGCTCTTTTTGTAATTGTTACTGGAAAAGTTAAGGTTGCCAGATCTAGCAATGACGGCAGAGAAGTAATTCTTACAATTCTAACCGACAGCGATTTCTTTGGAGAGATGGCTATACTAGACGGACTTACGCGCTCGGCAAGCGTTGTAGCAATCGAAGAGACAGAACTTTTTATGTTACAGCGGAATGATTTTATGAATCTGCTGCACGAACATCCAGAGATTTCAATTGTTCTTCTACAAGAACTTACAAGACGTTTGCGCGCGGCGGACATGAAAATTAAAGCACTCTCTTTGAAAGACGCCGAAGGTAAGGTTGCCTCTGTACTTCTTCAGTTGGCTGATGAAGTAGGAAAAATTAAGCAAGGTAAAGTGGAAATTGATAAATTACCATTACAACAGGATTTAGCAAATATGGCGGGAACATCAAGAGAAACCATTTCTAGAACTTTACATTCTTTTGCAAAAAAAGGATTGATTGAATTGGAAGGATCGAAATTAAGAATCCTGGATTACGAAAAATTTAAGGGAATGTTTATCTAATTATGCCTCTCAAAATTGATCTTCATACTCACACAAATTATTCCGATGGAATTTTTACTCCGGCAGAATTAGTTGAAAAAGCCCATAAACGCGGGCTTGATATTATTAGCATAACCGATCACGACAGTATAAACGGAATAAAAGAAGCTGTTGAATGCGCAAAAGATTTTGGAATAGAAATTATCCCAGGTATGGAAATAAGCACCGACGTTGACGAAAAAGAAGTCCATCTGCTTGCATACTTTATTGATATCGAGAATGAAGAACTTTTAAAATACCTTAGCTTTTTCAGAGACGAGCGGATGCACCGCGCAAAAAGAATGGTGCAAAAACTTAGGGACCTTGGTTTAAAAATTACTATGGACGATGTTATTGACCGCGCAAAAAACTGTGCAATCGGCAGACCGCATATAGCATATACTATGATTGAACTCGGCTTAATCAAAAACTATAATGAAGCGTTCGAAAAATATATTGGTGATTATGGACCTGCTTTTGAAAGGAAAATTCACGTATCTTCGCAAAGCGCGCTTAAATTAATAAGCGATGCCGGCGGATTATCTTTCGTTGCTCATCCGGGATATATGAAAGAAAATCTTCTGCTGAATTTGATTAAGGCTGGTATTGACGGTATCGAATGTACTCATCCAAGTCACAATGAAAATCAAGTTCAATTCTATCGCGGAATTGTGAACCAATATTGTTTATTAGAATCGGGCGGTTCGGATTTTCACGGCGGTAAAAAGATGGACGAAGAAACTCTTGGCAAATTTACACTTGGTCAGAATCAGTTTGAAGCAATGAAAA
>JAKAMS010000087.1 GCA_021812745.1 Bacteroidota bacterium
AGTTTCGATATTGCTGCAATGTACCGTCCCGAACATTTTGAAGTTCCTCTGCTTGGCGATCTTGGCAACTCATTCAGTCTTGGGTTTAATCTGAGCAACCTAGGTCCTAAAATTTATTACATAGACCAGGCACAAGCGGATCCTATTCCTACAGATCTACGGGTTGGTCTTGCTGCAAGAATTTTTCAAGACGAATATAATTCACTTACGTATACATTAGATTTTAGCAGATTATTAATCGGTGTTGCCGATACTTCTGGAAGACGTCCGGATTTTTATAAAGCGTTATTCACATCATGGACCGACCGCTCGTTTTCAGAAGTTCTTAAGAGTGTTAATACTGCTATGGGATTAGAATATTGGTATGGTGTTCCATCAGATTTCATGTTTGCTCTCCGGGCAGGATTTTTCTACGAAGATCCAGATCACGGTAATAGAAAATTTGTAACATTAGGCGCCGGAATCCGGTATGATTTATACGGATTCGATTTCAGTTATATAACAACAGATATTTTCAAGGGAACAGAGAATCATCCGCTCTCGAACACATTGAGATTCACATTATTAGTAGGATGGGGATCAGTATCAAAACCAACACTCGGTTTTCCACGCGGAATCTAAACAGAAATGAAAAAACTATTTCTTGCATTGATTATTGGATTGGGCAGTATATCTGCCCAATCTTTTGTCGAAAAGGTAATTCACAATCCTTCTCCAGTTTTGAAAAATTTCTCATCTGCGGATACTTTGAAAATTCTTGCAGTGATGGTGGATTTTCAAGAAGATAAATATGATGCTACAATTGGAACTGGGAAGTTTGGTTCTCATTACACAAAGAATTATGGTGATACAATTTTAGATCCGCTTCCTCATGATGCAAATTATTTTTCGGATCATCTTCTATTCGCGAAAAATTATTTCAAAAAAGTTTCTCATGGCAAACTGAATATTAATTATAAAGTCTTACCGGAGATAATTACCGTTTCGCAAACTATGCGTAATTATGTGCAGGAATATCAGTCAAAAGATTTAACCCAGCTTGCAAATTTTGCGAAAGAAGTTTGGGCAATTGCAGACAATAAATTTTCCGATATAAAATTTTCCGATTACGATCTATTTATAATTTTTCATGCAGGCGTAAGCAGCGGTTTAGATTTAGGAATATATTCGATTGACAGAAATATGCCATCTCTTTATATGGGGCAAAATTCATTTCAAAAAATATTTGGTAATCAATTCACCGGGTTCACAACAAAGAGCGGTAAAATTTCCAACTCAATAATTCTACCTGAAACTGAATCGAGAGAAGTATCTGCGATTGATAATTCAACTATTCTGATGCAGATAACAATAAACGGTGCTTTGGTTGCAAACATTGCAAGTTATCTTGGATTGCCGGATTTGTTTAATACTGAAACCGGAATAAGCGCGATAGGTCGTTTTGGATTGATGGATGGGCAAGCAATAGTTGCAAATAATGGAATGTTTCCGCCCGAACCTTCTCCATGGGAAAAAATGTATCTCGGCTGGGAGACTCCAACTACAGTATCGTCAATCGCGGATAAAAAAATTAGCATTGCAACCAGGTTAACTGCTTCACAAAATGATACTACATTATTAAAAGTGCCGCTTAATTCAAGCGAGTATTTTTTAGTTGAGAACCGCCAGCAAGATGCTAACAAAGACAATGTAAAAATTACTTACCGCAAAGGCGGTAATACTTACACAACTATAATACAACCTGACACAACCGGATTATACACAATTCTTCCGGAAAAAATTCACGGCGGAGTTGTGGTTGATGTTGATGAATACGATGCCGCAGTCCCGGGGAACGGAATTGTAATCTGGCATATTGATGATAAAATTATTAACGCGAACATTGGAACCAATAGTATTAATGTTGATGCAAATCAGCGTGGTGTTTATGTTGAAGAAGCTGATGGCATAATGGATATAGGAAAACAATTCAACTCTGTCTTCGGTACATCAATTGGTGAAGGCAGCTACGAGGATTTTTGGTATTCAGGAAATAACTCCAAACTTTACAAGAATATTTTCGGTCCGGACACAAAACCGAATACCAAAACAAACAACGGCGCAAACAGTTTTATCGCGATGGAAAAGTTCAGCAGTGTATCCAATAAAATGTCATTCAATCTGAACTACAGCAGCGGAAACATTAAACCTGTTTCTGTCACCAATCTAAAACTTACAACAGGTCAAAAATATTTAACCGCTCTACTTACAAGCGGGCAAGCACTTATTTGTGTAACAGATAACATGAATACATACCGCTACGATATTAATGGAGTGCTAAAATCAACTATTCCAAATTTTAGTGAAATGATTCCAGCTTCGTTTAATTATGATCAGATCGGTGCTCAATCTAATGTATTAAAACTTCGCGGCACAACAGCTATAGATTATACATTCTCTTCAAATGTGAGCGCACCTTTGGTGATTGATCAAACGGGCGACAACGCAAAAATTTACGCCGGCACATCAGACGGGCGGGTTTACTCGAGCAATCCTTTGGGTGATGTACTGAAATTCATTCCTTTCACTTTTAGAGAAGTTGTAACAAAACAGAATGAAGCTGTAAAACAGATAAGCGCTAATCCCGTTTATTTTTCTTTGATTACTCAAAATTATTTTTCAGACGTGAACGGAACATCTATTAAATTTTCAAATCCTACTAGGAAACTGATAAACTCGCTCGATATTAATTCAAAACCGTTGAGTATTGTACTTACCGAGAAGAATGAATTTTATATAATAGTTAACGGAAAAATTCAAAACAGATTTACAATCAACTCACAAAATGATATTACTGATTTTTCATTAGCCGATTTATACGGAGACGGTCAGAATTATATTCTAATTTCTAACGGAAAAAATCTGGAAGCTTATAACATGAATGGAAATTACGCTCCGAATTTTCCTTTTACTATTCCCAACAATGAATCATTTACCGGAGCGCCGCTGGCATTGGACCTGAACAATGATGGAGTTACGAATGTAATTGCATATACTCAAGCGGGAACAATTTATGCGTATAACCCTGTTAACGGAAAAATCGCGGATGGTTTTCCAATCACTACCGGTGTTCAATTTTTATTAAATCCGGTTTTACTAAAAGAAGAACTTCCTACAATGGGACCGCTGCCGTCATATAAACCATACCTAGCAGCATTAGATCAAACTAACAAGTTGTATGTCTGGAATTTATCGCCTATGCAAGGAAAATCATATTGGAGCGGGGTATTCGGAGATGCGATGAATACCTCATTTGTTCCGGGACCATCAAGTACAAATAAGATCACAGAATTTTTTCCTGTAGATAAAGCATACAACTGGCCAAATCCGGTTTACGGCGGTTCAACCAACATAAGGTATTACACTTCCGAAGACTCGGATGTGAATATTAAAATTGTTGATCTTGCCGGAGAGTTAGTTGCGGAATTGAACGGACATGCTAACGGCGGCTTTGATAATGAAATAACTTGGGATGTAAGTAAAATTCAAAGCGGTATCTATTTTGCTCGGCTTGAAGTTAAAGGAGTCACCGGAAATTCAGCAAATAAAATTATTAAGATTGCTGTCATTAAATAAAATTTTTCTTCTCCTAATCATAACTCTAAATGAAAAAAATAATTTTTATATCATTAGTGATTTTTGCGTCCAAAACTTTCGCGCAGGATTTTAATTACAATCCGGATTTTAATTGGCTGACGATAAAAGGAAAGCACGTGCGCGTTCATTATCATGAAGAAGCAGAGCGTACGGCGAAAACAGTTGCCAAAATTGCGGATGAAGTGTGGGGACCGATTACTTCACTTTATCAATACGAACCGGATGTTGTTGATTTTGTTATTAAAGACATTGATGATTATTCCAACGGTGCCACATACTTTTTTGATAACAAGATTGAGATTTGGTCTTCATCGCTTGATTTTGATTTGCGGGGAACACACAATTGGCTTCGTAATGTTATTTCTCACGAGTTCACTCATATGGTGCAGATTCAAGCATCAATGAAACTTTCCAGAACTATTCCGGTCTTCTATCTTCAGTTTATGAATTACGAAGACAAACGCCGTCCGGATATTCTTTTCGGCTTTCCGAATGTTATCGCTTCATATCCAATTCCGGGAATTAATGTGCCGGCTTGGTTTGCTGAAGGAACGGCTCAATACAACCGCAAAGAATTCAATTATGATAATTGGGATACCCACCGCGATATGATTTTGAGAAGCTACGCCTTGAAAGACAAAATGCTTACATGGAATCAGATGGGTGTTTTCGATAAAACTTCTCTTGGTAATGAATCCGTTTATAATTCCGGATTTGCGCTTGTAAGATATCTTTCTCAAAAATATGGCGAAGACAAACTTCGACTTATTAATAATAAACTCGCCAAACTTACAAACTTTACAATTGATGCCGCTTTTAAAGATGTTCTTGGCAAAGACGGCAACGAAATTTATAATGAATGGACAAACTTCTTAAAATCTGATTACAAAAAAAGAACAGCGGATGTTGAAGCAAATAAAGTTACTGGTGAAATGATTGTCAAAGAAGGATTTGGAAATTTTTATCCGACTTTTTCTCCGGACGGTTCAAAACTTTTATACATCTCCAACAAATCGAACGACTACTTCACTTTGTCTTCTCTTTATCTGCTGGATTTGAAGACTAAGGAAGAGAAAAAATTAGAATCTCCAATTAGGTCTAACGTAAGTTTTATTCCAGGTACCAACAAAGTTGTCTACTCAAAATTGAGCGATGATAATCCGAGAATGGTGAACATTCACGACATTTATCTTTATGATATTGATAAAGACAAGGAAACCCGTCTTACGCACGGTTTAAGAGCCAACAATCCTTCTGTTTCTAACGATGGCAAAAAAATTGTTTTTGTTTTTCAAAACGATGGGACAGTTAATCTTGGAATTGTTGATATCGACGGAAAAAATTTCAAGCGTCTTACATTTTTTGAAAAAGGGGAACAGGTTTATAATCCAAGGTTTTCAGCTGACGATTCTTATCTGCTTTTTGATTTCTCATATTCTAATAACCGTGACGTAGCAAGAGTAAATGTTGACGGCTCGGATTATAAACTTATAACAACATCTCCGGCGGATGAACGAAATCCGTTTCAAGCTAAAGACGGAAAATTATATTACTCAAGCGATGAGACCGGCATTTTCAATATTTATTCGCTGGATCTTTCAACCGGCGAGAAGAAACAATTAACCAATGTTACCGGCGGCGCATTCATGCCGATGGTTAATGCAAACGGCGATCTTGTCTATTCCGGTTATGTGGCTGACGGTTATAAAATTTTCTTTCTGCCAAAAGATAATAACCAGAAAGTTGATACAAGCAAAAAATATGTATGGATCGGCAATCCTCCTTTAGGAGAAGACAAACCAAACGGAGACATTGGAAATTTCAACATTAATGCTCTCCGGAATTATGATGATAAAGATCTTGCCAATTACAAACCCGAAAAATACTCCGGCTTCTTTTCCAAGTTGAGTATAATTCCATTTATCCGTTATGATAATTACAACACATCAAATTCCGGATTGGATAGAATTAAACCGGGACTATATGTTTCATCCAGTGATGTATTAAACCGGTTCTCAATTTTCGGCAGTGCGTCAGTTAATAGAAGAATGGAACGCGATCTATTTCTGCAATTCGATTACAGAAATAAACTTCCTCTAATTTATAATCTCGGCTTGAAACCGGAAATTGGATTTGAACTTTTCAGCATCAGCAGAAAAAGTAATATTAATCTTCCATTCGGTGTTGACTCTACTTTTATTCCGGTTAGAATTGATTACAACATTCCTGCAGATGTTACTTACAATTTGTTTGAAGTTGATTTTTTCGCCCATCATAAAATCTTTGCAGATGGAAATAATATTGAAGCCCGGTTTATTTTCAGTCAGTATGTTTCAACGCTTAGCAGTTTTATTCTGCCTGAAAGCGGAAATACTTTATATCCGGCTTCCGATGATAAATATTTCATCGGTAAGAATTTTCAGCTCAAATTTACTCATGAGATAATACAACCGGAAACTGATTCGGATATTAATCCTGTCGGTAGAAAAGTTGAGCTTCAATACAATTACGAATCCAACCGGTTTAATAATGAAGGGAACTACACAGTTCAAAATGGATTTTTAGAACCGCTTTACAATATCTTTAATTTTCACCGGGTCGAACTGAACTGGAAAGAATATTTTAGATTAGGAAACGGGCAAACTTTAACTGCGCAGTTCCGCGGCGGTTCAATTTTAGGTCCCGCTGTGCCGGACTTTTTTGATTTTTATCTCGGCGGTTTAATCGGCATGAAGAGTTATCCTTTCTATTCGGTAAGCGGTAATGAAATCGGCTGGATTAATTTAACGTACCGCTTTCCTTTATTCAGAGATATAGATACAAGAATAGGGCAGTTGTATGTTGATAAAATTTATTTATCTGTTTACGGAGATTTTGGTAACGCATGGACAGGCAATTTTCCATCGTTGAGTGAGTTCAAAAAAGGAGCCGGCGCAGAAATTAGAATTAAGATGAATTCTTTCTATCTATTTCCGACAAGTTTGTTCTTCAACGCCGCATATTCATTCGATAGATTCTCAAGAACTATTTTAGGTGAAAATGTTACGTATGGAAAGGAATGGAGTTTTTACGGCGGTATATTATTCGATTTCAGTTTCTAATTATCTCGGGTGTATATGAAAAAAATATTTTTTATTGTAATAACCGGTTTACAACTAGCGGCATCCAGCGGTCAATCAGTTGTTAAGAATGAAGCAAATGTACTGAGCGGTTCGCTGAATCTTGATTCGAGGATTGCTTTTAATAATTCTGAAAAAATTATTACGCCGGTTTTATCGAATATTGAAGATCAAAAAAAATCAGTCTGGCTTGCTGTCGGTTTATCGGCTGTGCTTCCCGGTGCAGGCGAGTTTTATTCAGGAAGCTATATTAAATCTGCAGCATTCATTGCCGTAGAAGCCGCGGCAATTACTCTTGGCTTGATTTACAATAAGAAGGGGAATGATCAAACAAATTATTTTCAGAATTATGCAGATGCAAGTACAGGCTGGTCTCCTTTAAGGTACGCTCAGTGGACATTGGTACATATAAAAGAGCTTAATCCTAACCTCAACGCTAGCGATTACGAAAATAAAGTCATTCAGAACGGACAGGTAAATTGGAATGAAATGCATGCCTTGGAAATTGCCGTTGCTGGAAGAAATGGTATGGATGGCAAGGTGCCCGGAAGTTATTATTCTCATCAATTACCGACTTACCGCTCACAACAATATTATGAATTAATAGGCAAGTATCCGCAGTTCGCAGTAGGCTGGTATGAATTCAGCGGAACGGATTTGAACAAACCTTTTATATACGGAGATCCGCTTCCTAAGCAATTCCTGGATTATTCTGTTATGCGCGGCAAAGCAAACGATTTTTACGATGTTGCCGCTAAAGCCGTACTTGTTGTTGTAGTCAATCATATAGTAAGTGCAATTGATGCCGCATGGACGACTCACAATTTCAATAAAAATTTAGATCTACATGCAAGCATTGAAACAAGAGACTATGGATTTATTAGCGTATATTACACCCAGTTAAATTTGCAGTATAGATTTTAGGGATTACAAACCGGAATGAGCACACCTTTAGTTTTAATTGTCGGAAGACCGAACGTTGGTAAATCAACTTTGTTCAATCGTCTTACCAATAGTACAACAGCAATAGTTGATGATGTCAGCGGTGTTACGCGTGATAGAATTTACGGAGACGTTGATTGGAACGGAAAATATTTCCGCGTTATTGATACAGGCGGCTATGTTCCAAACACGGAAGATCTTTTTGAAACCGCTATCCGTGAACAGATTGAAATTGCAATGGATGAATGCGATGCGATTCTCTTTGTAGTTGACGGCAGAATCGGTTTAACTCCGTCTGATAAAGAAGTATCCGAACTGCTCCGCCGTGCAAATAAACCAAGTTACTTGCTTGTAAATAAATGCGACTCTCCGGCTTTTGCGGTTAACGCCGCTGAATTTTATTCATTCGGGTTGAAAAATGTTTATGATGTTTCCGCTTTAAATGGAAGAAACCTTGGCAATCTTCTTGACGACCTTATGGCTAATCTTTCTTTTGCCGATGACCTTGATACGGAAATCAGACTGCGTCTTGCAATTATAGGAAAACCGAATGTAGGTAAATCTTCTATTGTTAATGCTCTTCTCGGTTATGACCGGACTATTGTTACCAATATTCCCGGCACTACAAGGGATAGTATAGATTCAGTTCTAAAATATTACGGAGAAGAAGTTGTTCTAGTTGATACTGCAGGTCTCCGCAAAAAATCAAAAGTAAAAGAGAATATCGAATTTTTCTCAAACGTACGAACATACAAAGCATTATGGAGTTGCGACGTTGCAATTCTTCTTCTCGATTCAAATCTCGGAATTGAAAATCAAGATCAGAAAATAATTGATGAAGCTGTCCGACGAAGAAAAGGTTTGATACTTGCTGTGAACAAATGGGATTTGATTGAAAAGGAAACCAACACGGCAAAACAATATACAGACGCCATTCAAAGAAAGATGGGTTCTATAGATTACGTTCCGATAGTTTATGTCTCGGCATTAACCAAGCAGAGAATATTTAAATTGATTGATGTTGCCAAAAAAGTAAATGAAGAACGGAAGAAAAAAATTCCTACCAGAGAGCTTAACGATATTCTTCTTCCTGAAATAGAAAACATGCCGCCGCCCGCATCACCAACCGGCAAAGAAGTCAAGATAAAATATATTCAACAGGTTGGCGATCACTATCCAATCTTTATGTTTTTCTGCAACGACCCGCGTAATATACCGGATCATTACAAACGCTTTTTAGAAAAGATGATAAGAAGAATCTTTGG
>JAKAMS010000088.1 GCA_021812745.1 Bacteroidota bacterium
TTCTCAACTGCGCTACAGAAACGCCGAACTTCTTGGCAATTCTACCCAATGATTCGCCTTTTCTTATCTTATATTTAGAAGTTTTACCGCTTACGTTTGCAAGTCTGCTCTCTCCACTTCTATCATCTGAATTTACAAAGAGAATGTTTCTTTTTTCACTTGCGCTCATTTTGTCAATCGAAGAGAAATAATCAACTTTATCTTTCGCTACAAAAATTGCAAGTTCTTGTCCAACACGAACTGTTGACGTATAAGGCAAATTGTTCCAGTTTCTAATATCAGAAACACGTACCTTATACAAATCGGCTATATCCATTAAATTATCATTGCTCTTAACTGTGTACTTGAGTATTTCCTTTCCCTCTGGGACAAGATATTTTACTGAATCACCCAACATTTCTTGATAAATTTTAGAGAACTTATCTTCATCTGTGTTGTTTGTCAATTGCAGTTGGTAAGAAGGATTCTGATCCAAAGTCTTGATCTCTTCTTCAATAGCTGGTAGTACGTCTGTGTTTACTGCAAAATCTTCGGCATTAAAATTGGAAACCGGTATTTTTAATTCTGTTCCAACTCTTAGTCGTCCTCTTACCGAAAGATTATTTGCATCGGCTAAATTGGAAATACTAATATCATATTTTGCTGCTATGTCAGATAATTTTTCACCATGTTTTACAGTATGGGTAACAAACTGAATTTTTGCTTCGTCAGGAATGTCTTTGAGATTTTGAACAAATGCTTCGTAAGATTTTGTCGGTACTCGCAGCGGGTAACCGCCATCATAGTTTTGAGGAGTGCAGTTCTGAGTTAATTCAGGATTCATATCACGAAGTAAATCAACACTAATACCAGCACACTTTGCTAAAATGCTCAGATCAATAGCTTCATTAATTCTATGAATAGTATATTCATGTGGTTTTTCAAACTGAATATTTGTAAAACCATATTGTTCCGGTCTGCTTGCAATCAATGTAACTGCAATATATTGAGGAATATAATTTCGAGTTTCTCTTGGCAAATAGGGACGAATTTCCCAAAAATCGCTTGAACCAGCTCTTCTCATTGCCTTGCGAACTCTTCCTTCTCCGCTATTATAAGAAGCAACAGCCAAATACCAATCTCCTAATGAAAAATATAAATCACGTAAATGTCTTGCAGCTGCATGAGTTGCTTTTTCTGGATCCTTTCTTTCATCAATAGCAAAATTTATATTAAGATCATACAATCTTGCAGTTCCGCGGACAAACTGCCACATTCCTACTGCTTTGGCCCATGAGCGTGCATTTGGATTTAATCCGCTTTCAGGCATACTTAAATAGATTAATTGCTGAGGTACTTTTTCTTCTGCAAATATTTTTGCCATCAGAGGGAAATATTTTCCGGAGCGAGAAAGCCAGCTCTCAATATAATGTCTCCCTTTCCCAGTAAAATATTCAATATATTTTTCTACATAGCGGTTAACTTCCAAAGGAAAATCACCGACAACTACAACTGTAGTTGGACCTTTATCAACTTTTACATTAACACTATCATCCTCTTGAATAACATCTGGTATTTTTTTATTCATCCATTCTTCTAACGCACCAATCGAAGCATTCTCGGGCAATTCATCTAAACTTTCAATGTATTTCTGATAATCTTCTACAATTGATTTTTCTAATTCAACATAAGTTGAGTTTTCTTCTATCGCATTATAGTAGCTAAGTTTATTTATTGTTGAAAGTGCGGATTCGTAATAATTCAAAGTTTCTATTTTAAATCCCAATTTTTGTTGATAAAGCGCGTTAACATAATCTTTGCGCGCACTCTCCAACATTTCATTTATTTTAGAGGGAGTTTCTGCGACTTTGAGTGTATCTTTTTGTGAAGACGATGTAGATTTTATGTATGACTGCGAACTGCTGCAAGAGGAAAAGAAGAAAATAATTATTAGAACTATTGGTAAGAATAGCAGTTTTTTCACACAGACTCCGGTTGCTTTAATTTTGGTCGCAATTTAACTTCTTATAAACGGATTGTCAAGTTAGTTTATGATATCAAGGCAGTTTAGTGCTTGTAATTAAAAGGGTTAGGTTTTAAAAATATTACAATGGGATATTACAATGCTTCTTCTTTGGATTGATATCAACTTTTGTTTTTAGAAGCTGAAATGCCTGAACAATTTTAATTCGTGTTTCTCTTGGAATTATTACTTCATCAATATACCCGCGTTCGGCGGCTATATAAGGATTTGTAAACTTTTCTACATATTCAGAGAGTTTTTCATTCAATTTTTCTTCGTGATTTTTTGAAGCAGAGATCTCTTTTTTGAAAATTATTTCAACCGCACCTTTAGGACCCATAACAGCTATTTCCGCGCTAGGCCAAGCAAAATTAAAATCACCTCTAATGTGTTTCGAATTCATTACATCATAAGCCCCTCCGTAAGCTTTACGCGTAATAACAGTAACTTTCGGAACAGTGGCTTCGCAGAATGCAAAGAGTAATTTTGAACCGTGTCTAATAATTCCATTCCACTCTTGCTCTGTACCGGGTAAAAAACCTGGAACATCTTCAAGGACTAAAAGGGGAATATTGAAAGCATCACAAAAACGGATGAACCTTGCACCTTTTACAGATGAGTTTATATCAAGTACACCGGCTAAAATTTGCGGTTGATTAGCAATCACTCCAACTGATACACCACCTACTCTACCGAATCCGACAATAATGTTTTGCGCGTAATTCTCATGGACTTCAAGAAAATCACTATCATCAAGAAGTAAAGAAACTATCTCCTTCATGTCGTACGGTTTGTTAGGATGTTCCGGAATGATTGAATCTAATTTGGTTTCAGTAAGGTCTTTAGTGAAATCAAATTCTTTCTCTGGTGCAGAATCTTTCCAATTAAGAGGCAGAAAACCAAACAATTTTCTTAGGTTTTCTATTACTTCTACTTCACTATCAAAAACAAAATGGGCTACACCACTTTTAGATGCATGAGTTTCTGCGCCGCCCAGATCTTCAAAACTGACTTCCTCATGTGTAACAGTTTTCACAACATTAGGCCCGGTAACAAACATATGGCTGGTATGTTTAACCATGAAAACAAAATCCGTAATCGCAGGGGAATAAACTGCACCGCCGGCACACGGACCAAGTACTGCAGAGATTTGCGGAATTACCCCGGATGCTAATGTGTTTCGAAGAAAAATATCGGCATATCCGCCAAGACTAACAACTCCTTCTTGAATTCTCGCTCCGCCGGAATCATTCAAGCCAATAACCGGAATACCAATCTTAACTGCCATATCCATTACTTTACAAATTTTTTCTGCATGAGTTTCTGATAGTGAGCCGCCGAAGACTGTAAAGTCTTGACTGAATATTGCTACTTGTCTTCCGCTAATTTTCGCAAAACCGGTTACAACACCGTCTCCAAGATATTTTTGATTATCCAATCCAAAATCATACGAACGATGTTTTACAAACATATCTAATTCTTGGAACGATCCTTCATCAACTAACAACTCAATACGTTCACGAGCCGTTAGCTTCCCTTTTTCATGCTGAGATTTAATTTTATCTAATCCGCCGCCTAGCTGTGCTTCTTCTCTCAATTTTTCCAGTTTACTTATTTTTTCTTTCATTAATGTAAATCCAATTTAGATAGAAAGATTAACCAATTGTTGTGACTCTATTTGTTTAAAAATGGCGGAGATTTTATTCCGTAATTGCTTGAAAGATTCTGAAGAATAAGTTGATTCATCTCGCTCTGTAGAAATTTCAATATCACTTTCGGAAATGATTTCACCCGGATCTTTTTTCATCAAATAAACTTTATCTGATAGAAATATTGCTTCAGTAATATTAGAAGTTGCCAACAGAAAAGTTATTCCTAGAGTGTTGTTAATCTTTCGAATAAGTAATAACATTTCATCTTTTGTATTAATATCCATATCTCCGAAAGGTTCATCTAATAGAATTAGCGCCGGGTTATGTGCTATAGAACGCGCTAAAGAAATTCTAAACCTAAAACCAAGACTCCGGTTATTGCAGTGGAATGTGTTGTACCCTTCCAACCCAACTAAATTTATTAATGACTGAATTTGTTCCTCATCATACTTATTCAATCCAAATTTTACATTTTCATAAACATTCAGCCATGGGAATGATGAAGGAGCAGTAGGAATCAAAATTATTTTTTTATTAGTATGATTTAACACATGACCAGATGAAGGATCTTCCAAACCGGAAATAATTTTCAACAGTGTAGATTTTCCCGAACCAGACGGTGCAATGATAGATGTGATTTTTTTATCCGCTACTTTTAAGCCAATATCTTTTAGAATGGCTGAGTTAAAACCGACATCAGTACGAAATTCTTTTGATAAATTTTTTATCTCTATCATCTTAAGCTGTCCAATGAATAGTTCTTTTGTTAATTAATCCAATTAGATAATCACCAAACCATATCAATAAAGAGATCATCATTGCCAAAACGAATAGAGCCGTAAAATCATTGTAAGCAATTGCTATACGGTAAATTGAGCCAAGTCCGTATGAGTTGCCTATAAATTCATAAATCAAGACTACTCCCCAAAGATAATAGTGGACGCTTTTAAAATATTTTGAGAGAGCTGGAAGAGAAGCTTTCCAATGAACATCTTTATAAATATCGTATGATGATAAGCCAAGATTGCGTGCTACTAGAATATATCCTTCATTTACCTTTTTTGATTCTTCGAATAATTTCTTTGCTGTCCAGAATACAGCGATCATGAAAGAGAAAAAGAATTCTGCGACTAAACTGTTTGGGAACCAGAAATTGAAAAGCACAATAAAGAAGAAGATAGTCAAATATTTTAAGAAACGAAGAGAGTCTAGAGAATTCTCTATGTATGCATAATATTTTAGATAACGGCTAACACCGATATAAATCTGAATCCAGCTACTTACTAATGCTAAATAGATTATAGTTGCGGTAGTTGTAAATGCAAATAACAAATTATAATCGCGCCAGATGTGTATAAAGGATTCAAAAAGCAAAGTCGGTTTTGGAATTACCTTATTTATTGGAAGGATGAACTCAAATAAAATAACGTAAACAAACAGAAACCATGCAAAAACTATTAGATTATTCTTTATTGAATTATTTTCTTTTGTCATAACATTTATTAGAAATTATTAAATGATTTCTTTTATCAATATATCCATTGCCCACGGCTAAATCAACTTATGTTGATTTCAAGAAAAGGTTAAACATTCTTTCATACCGTATTGTTGAGT
The DNA here is from genome assembly GCA_021812745.1 of Bacteroidota bacterium. The sequence continues at coordinate 5,269 of JAKAMS010000088.1, forward strand.
CCGAATCATGTCCGGGGTAAATTATAACACTATCCGGCAAAGTGAGCAACTTATTCTTAATAGATTCAATGAGCGTATCATAATCTCCGCCCCATAAATCTGTACGACCTATATTCTCTTTGAATAAAACATCTCCTGTGAAGCAAATCTTTTCTTCTTCAAAGTAAACGCAAAATTCACCGGGTGTGTGTCCTGGAGTAAAAATAAATTTTCCTCTATGATCACCGAGTGTAATTCCCTCATCTTCAGAAATATACTTGTCCGGCATTGGAGAAGGTGAAAACTCAACTCCGTAATTTTTAGCAGTGTCTATCATCAGGTCCAACATGAAAACATCTTTCTCGGGGGCTAAATAAGTTGGTTTATACTTCAATTTGATGTGAGCATTTCCAAAAATATGATCAATGTGGCAGTGCGTGTTAATTAAGTAGATCAACTTTATAGAATTAAGATGAATAAAATCATCAACAACTTTTCTTTCTTTCAAATCGTAACAGCCTGGATCAATGATAGCACCTTCTTTAGTCTTATCATCCCAAATTATGTACGTGTTTTCAAAGAAAGGGCTGAAAACGAACCGTTGGATTTTTAACATCTATCCCTTAGAAAAGTTTTTTTTTATACGAGCATAAAGTTTATGTGTGTAGTTTGTGTAATTTTCTTTTGTTTCCTCTATTGAGTTGCCGCCAAATTTTTGCAAAACAAATTTTGCAATTGTCCACGCAACCATAGATTCTGCAATGACAGCACAAGCAGGCACAGCAACAAAATCACTTCTTTCTCTTCTAGCTTCAACTTTTCTCATTGATTTTAGATCAATGCTATCTAACGGCGTCATTAAGGTTGAAATTGGTTTCATTGCGCCGCGTATTATTATCGGTAATCCGTTAGAAATGCTTCCCTCAATTCCACCCGCACGATTTGTTCTACGCGAAAACTCTTTCCCTTTCAGTTTAATTTCATCATGAACATTAGAACCAAAGAGATTAGCAGATTCAAATCCTAATCCAATTTCTACACCTTTAACAGCCTGAATAGAGATAATTGATTTGGATAACTCGGCATCTAAGCGTGAATCATAATCCACAAAACTTCCTAATCCAACCGGAACTCCAGTCGCAACGATATAGAATGTTCCTCCTAATGTATCGCCACGTTTCTTAGCAAGCTTAATTTTATTAATGATTTTCTTCTCTTGAGATTCTTCCAACACTCGGACACTGCTTCTATCAGATAGTTTATTCAATTTATCAGCAGAAAAAGATTGAGAGATTTCGTTGTTAAACAATTTATCTGCGAAATTCTTTTGTGGAAAAATTCCGCCAATACTTTCTACAAAACTGCCAATCTCTATTCCGAATTCTTTCAAAAATATTCTGGCAACAGAGCATGCTGCAACCCGCGAAGCTGTTTCCCGTGCGCTGGAACGTTCAATTGAATTTCTTATATCATTATAATTGTATTTCAATGTTCCGTTTAAATCTGCGTGACCCGGTCGTGGAATTGAAATTTTCTCAACTGATTTGTTCGGTAAATCAACACTCATTTTGGTAATCCAATTTTCCCAATCCTTATTTCTAATAAGAATTGAGATTGGAGAGCCGAGCGTTTTATTGAAACGAACACCGGAAATAATTTCTGCTGTATCAGTTTCAATTCTCATCCTAAGACCGCGTCCATAACCTCCCTGTCTTCTTCTCAATTGGTCGTTAATATATTTTTCAGAAATTGAAAGGTTAGATGGAAAACCGGAAACGACAGAGATTAATCCTTTCCCATGAGATTCGCCTGCAGTAACAAAACTGATCATAAATTTATTCTTCGTATAGTTGCAACAAATATAAAAAAAGCGCCCAAATGTTTGGACGCTTTTTTTTATAGAACTAAGATTTATTTTATCTCGGAATTTCCAGTCCTACTAGTCTGGAATTGCCTTGATCATCAACAACTTTAAGTAAAACAGCTTGACCTTTCTTCTTATCAATTATAGAGGTCAATTCAGACACTGAATTAATTTCTTTTTTATCGGCGGATACAATTACTACGCCCGCAGATAATCTTTGATTAAAAGCTTTTCCATAATTCTTAACGTCCGTAACAACTACACCATTCTTAACGTTATATGTTCCTCGTTCTTCATCAGTCATGTTACGTACGGTCATTCCCAACGCGTCATAATTCATCTCTTTGGCGTCAAGGTCTTTACCGTTTTTAAGTTTGCTTGAAGTAGCAAGTGTTTTTGTATCTTTTTCATCACGTGCTTTCAAAGTAACATTACGTTCGATAGTTTTACCATCACGGAAGACAGTAAGTTTTACAACAGTACCTGCTCTTTTAGCTGCAACGTAAGACTGTAATTCATTGGGTTGATTGGTTTCTTTACCGTCAACTTTAAGAATAACATCCCCTTCTTTGATATCAGCTTGAGAAGCAGAACCGCCTTCAACTAGATCTTGAACAAGCACACCGCGCGGATCACCAAGACCAATTGCTTTTGCAGTTGATGGATCTACTTCTGTTATACTTACACCAATATAACCGCGGCTAACTTTACCGTTTGCAATTAGATCGTGAGCAACTGATTTAGCAAGATTAACCGGAATTGCGAAACCGTAACCGATGTAACTTTGTGTCATTCCATTTGTTGCAATTGCTGAATTGATACCAATGACTGCTCCGTTTAAATCAACTAAAGCACCGCCGCTGTTACCCGGATTAATAGCAGCATCGGTTTGAATAAAATCTTCAACAGCATATCTATCTTTATTGATGTTTATGCTTCTGCTTGTTGCGCTTATTATTCCTGCTGTAACTGTTGATGCGAGTGAAAGTGGATTACCAATTGCCATTACCCACTGCCCTACTTTAATGTTATCCGAATCGCCGAAATAAGCAAGCGGTAAATCTTTTGCATCAATTTTAATAACGCCTAAATCTGTAAGAGGATCTGTTCCAATTACTTTTGCATCGAAAACTCTTTTATCGTGCAAAGTAACAGTAACTTGTTTAGCGTTCTGAACCACATGATTGTTTGTAAGAATGTACCCGTCATCGGAAATTATAATACCGCTTCCTCCGCCTTCCTGTTCTTGCGGCATATTATCATTCCCAAATGGCAATTTGAAAAAGAAGTGATAAGGATTATTACTAGATTGATCATCTTTCACTGAAGAAAGAACAGTAATCTGAACGATTGAAGGAGTAACCTTCTCTGCTACCTGCACAAATGCGTTGTTGAAAGCGCTTGCGTCAGCATTTAATTGAGCTACAGGCGGTCTATCAGCCCCAATTTTCACGTCTCCATAACTTGGTCTAACCCATCCGAAACCGGATACAAGTATGGCGCCGAAAACAATTCCTATGAAGACTAATGATGCAGTGCCGATTATGTTTTTCTTTCGCATATATTTATCTCCTACTTTGTTTTTATATACTAATATTTCAATTTTCTTCAACTCAGTTTTAGGGATTTTATCCCTTTGAACTCATGAATATGATACGATAAAAAAGATTCCAACATTTTAATTATTGCTTTCAAGTCTTCTTCTTTGCAAAGAATATTATTTTGTTTGGAGTTTAGACAAAGTAGCAGATTAAAAAGTTCCTCATTGAAATTAAAATTTGTTAAACGGTCTTTTCTGCACTCATTGCA
>JAKAMS010000089.1 GCA_021812745.1 Bacteroidota bacterium
TTGGAGCGGTTATTCCGGTTCTGCCATTCATGTTTACAAACGGAATGCATGCAATAGTACTAAGCGTTTCATTAAGTGCCGTTGGACTTTTTTTGATTGGCGCCGCAATTACATTATTTACAGGAAAAAATGTTTGGTACAGCGGATTTCGGCAAGTGTTTTTTGGTTTAGCCGCGGCATCAATAACTTTTGGTATTGGCAAAATTATTGGTGTTTCGGTAAACGGATAAAATTGATTGAATGAATTAAAACAGAACAGCTGACGGCTGAAAGCTAGAGTACAAATTGATTGACAAAACTGAGTTTCTTCCATAATATTCTTCAGGTTCTGCAATTTCTTGTCTCAAAAGGACAAATGACAGAGGCCTGAAAGAACATAGCGCATGTTTTTTGATTTAAATTTAATTCTGCAAATAAAGTATGAATAAAAATGGAAAACAGTTATATATGATTTATAATGGAATAACTAATTTTTATAAATTGTTAAACGTACATATATATTACCAAACTATAGTTTAATTAATTAAAAACACTTAACTTATAACAAAAATACAGGGGTTTATTTATCTCATCCCAAATTTCAACTGCTGTTCAAACTGTTAATATGAGAGCGATCAATTTCAATATAATTCAAAACTGGGGTACATTATCAGCTTATTCCGAAAAAACAAAGTACTGATATTGTGGACTAGCTTACAATGATTTTTGTAAATCCACTAGATTTAATAAAGCTGGAGAAATTTGATTTATCAAAAATCACCCAGTCCTTCCTTAAAAGACAAAAAACACTTTTACTTAATGAAATAGCATTAAGTGATGATGGATATTATTCTCATAAAGGTGTAAAACTCAGCAAACTGGATGTTGAAAACTATTTTGAAAAATTGAAAGATGAGGAAATAAAATACTTCTATCTATATCTAATAGAAAATGGTTACTTAAATGATTTTTTAACTAATGGTCATCTAAAATATTTTGATTATTACAGAGAGGAGCAAATCTATAAATATGCAAAATTTATAGATTTTATTAGCCCGTTTTATGCGTATAATTATAATCAAGTATTATGCACGGCTGTCAAAAATGGGGCAAGCGAAGTTGTTAAGAAAATTGTATCTATTCCATTGATGGTAAATTATTCATTTATTGACAAAGCTTACCACAATACTTATCACTTCATAAAAGAATGGACAATATTAACCTCAAAAAATCTTGATGAGAAATTAATAAGGATTGGTGCTATTAGAACGAATGTCAATCTAGAATGCATCAATTCATTACCTGATTATTTCCAGGAAGTTAGAAATGAACTTGGTAGTTGTGTCAGATCCATTGCAGTCGATATCTATAATAATTCTAGTAACAGAGTTAAGGCATTTGAAGCCTATAAACTTGCTAACGAAATCCTGACTAATGGAATCGTTAGAAAAAGGATCGTTGATGATTCCAATACGATTGGGCTCATTATTGAAGAAAAAAAAGAAGCTCCAACCAAGATTAAGTATGAGAAGCCAAAAAGCAGGCGGAATGATGATGACGAGAATGAAACGAGGGAAAAGAATACACAAAAAAATAAAAATTATGTTCCGGATTTTATTTTCAGACCATATGAAATAAAATATGGTCCGCTCCTTGAAAAGTTAAATTGTATGAATGATCAGTTAAAAACATACAAAGCCTCACCTTCTGAGGTTTATGATTTTATTTCTAATTCATTTAACAGAAAAGAAATAAGTGACTATGTCCCGCTTGGTTACACGGACATGATCGTTGAAACGATTCAAATAATTGCCCTGACGGTAATCGAAAAATATGGAACATATAAAATAGCCGCCGATATAATAAATTATGGCTATTTCATGAATTCTTCTGAATCTGTAAAAAATAAAATCTCCCAAACACGGAAAGCGATACTAGATTACAATAATAATTCTGACAGTAATCAATTTTCGTGGCATGAGTCCAATAATTCTAAGAAAAAAGAATATATAAAAAAGAATTCATGTTGGTTCTGTTCTCACAATATTGCAGATGATGGACATGTATTCAATGTTGAAATGATTTCAAATAATTCTGAGCACGATAATATGTATAGAAAATCAGTCGTAACTATAAAAATTCCTAGATGTACTGCTTGTGCTAGGATACATAAAATAGCAAGTCGCGCTGCAATTATGATTCCGATAGTCTCACCAATCATAATGATTAGTGTCGGGATATTTTATTATCCTAAATACTCAGTACTTTTTTTGTTGGCGTCTTTACCAATTATTTATTTCAGAAATGAAATTAAGAAAAAATCGGAAAGTTTTATTGGAGATATATGGGATGTAACTAGTCGTTTCCAATATGAATTATCATCTAACCCCGAAGTCAGAGAAAAACTATCAGAAGGGTGGTTATTTCGGAATCAAAAAGAATAGGAAGAATTATGGATTATTACGCAAAAGACAGATTTGACAGGATCGAAATTCCGAAGTTATATGTTGATCTAGTAAACCAGGTTTTCGAAATTGAAGAAAAAGTAAAACTTATATCATATGAGAATTCAATTAGTAACAATATTGCTAAAATTAAAAATATCCTTGATTATGAATATATTGAAACCGCTACTGGTCTAAATATATCTATTACTTATCATAATCCAATCGGCGAAAAATATAATGAAACAAGAACTGACTGTGAGGCTCATATTGTAGGTGATTCTCCGGAAGATCTTTATATATCGGAAGTAATTAAGCCGATAATAAGAGCAAAAAAAAATAATGTTACTTCTATTATTCAAAAGGCTGTGGTTATTGCTAAAACTAAAAAATAAAGGAATTATATGGACACCATGATAAACATTGGTATCGACCTTGGTACTACCAATTCAGTCATTTCAAAATATGATCAAGGAAATGTAAATATTTTGAAGAATCCTAGCGGTTGGAAAGATTCAATGCCTTCGGCTGTAGGATTTAGATCAGATAGAATCTTAATTGGAGAGAAGGCAATTGAATATAGCTTGGTAGAGCCCGAAGCAGTGTTTAAAAAATTCAAGAGAAGAATGGGGACTTTAGAAGCTTACCCGATTAAATCATTAAATAGATCAATCACCCCAGTAGAATTATCCGCACACATCTTAAAAAAATTAAAAGATTTTACTGCAGAGGCTGAGAAACTAAAAGCGGCAGTTATAACTGTTCCGGCTTGTTTTGATTCTTCACAATCAGACGCAACAAAAGAGGCTGGTTATAAAGCTGGTTTCGAACAGGTCATTCTTCTACAAGAACCGATAGCAGCCAGTCTTGCTTTCGCGAATAAAAAAAAATACGAAGAAATTGAAAATAAACAGTGGCTGGTATATGATCTTGGAGGAGGCACTTTCGATGTGGCTTTAATTAAAATAAAAGATGGAGAAATGAAAGTCATAAATCATGAGGGTGATAATTATTTAGGAGGAGCGAATTTCGATGAACTAATTGTGAATAATATTATTCTCCCTAAACTGGAACAAAAATACTATTTCAATAATCTTAGAAAAGAAATGACAAGTGCTGGCGGTAAATATGTCTGTATGTATGTGCGCTTGTTAAAGAAAGCGGAAGAAGCTAAGATTGAATTATCTTCTGAATCTTCATCTGAATTTGAGATAAATGAACTACATAATTTTTACGATGATAATAATAAACAAGTTAAAGAAAACATCATCATAACTCGCAGTGAATTCAATGAATTGATAAAAGAACTGATTGATAAAACTATTGGGTTGATAAAAAAAATGCTTACAAAGCATAACCTAAAATCTTCCGATTTGGTCTATTCTTTGATGGTTGGGGGCTCGACATATATTCCTTTTGTCAGAAAAAGAGTAGAGGAAGCATTGGGTATTCCGATAAATTTTGGGGAAATAGATCCTACTACGGCAATATCTATGGGGGCTGCATATTACGCTTCAACAAAGAGAATCGAAACAGAAAAAATTCTTATAGAGAGCAAGTCTAAAAGAATTAAAATACGTGCTATTTATGAATCAGCAACAAAAGAAAAAGAAACAATATTTGCAGCAAGAATTGACGGGGATTTATCAGGTTTATCATATTCTATAACTAGGCAGGACGGAGGATATGATTCTGGTCTGAGGATACTTAAAGAAAGAATAAATGAAGATATTCCCCTTGTTCCAGATTCTTTCAATGGGTTTGTTTTACATATAGTTGACGAAAAAAATAATCCAGTAGAGGCAGACTTTGATTTCTTTGGTATTAATAGCGGAATAATAACTCAACAAGTTGTCAGTGAAGATGTTTATTTGGAATCTGATGATCCTGAAAACATAGGAGAATCAACTAAACTTGATCTGATCTTTCAGAAAAATACCAATCTGCCGCAAATAAGTCGGCCACAAGCAAAAACAATAAACAAAACCGTCATTGCGGGTAAAAATGATGATGTAATTAGAATATGTGTCTATGAGGGCCCAAGTGCCTCAGTCAAGGAAGCAAATAAGTTAATGGGAGAGATCGTAATACCTGGATCTCAACTTACAAAAGATGTAATAAAAGGCTCTGATATTGAAATAATGATAGCCATGAACGAATCTAGAGATTTGACTGTTTCTGCAAAAACGCTACATACGGGTCAGGAATTTCAGAAGATATTTAAAAACACTTATACTAATGTAAATATAAACGAGTTGAGAACACAGATTGATGATCTGGCGCAGAAAATTGATGATGAACTTAAAACGGCAAAAGAAAAAGAAGAATATAAAAAAGCCACATCACTGAATAATTTACAAAGAGAAATTGAGAAAGAGATGATTGCTATCGCTTTGCTTAGCAATGATGATATCATGGATTCTAAATATTATATAGACAGCAACAGAAGAAAAATCGCGCATACATTTTATGAATTAACAAAAGATAGAGTTATCGGTCAGATTAAGAGTGAATATTTTGAAACCAAGATTCAGTGCGGAAACGATGTAGATAAACATGGAAATGAACAGGAACGTACTTTCTTTAACGAAATCGTTTCTCTCGAAGAGTCTTTTCTGAATTCTGATAATAGTCTGAAGATCAAAGCTAGGATAAAAGAATTAGATCAACTAAGGTATTCAGTCCTTTGGCGGACTCCGGAATGGTTAACTTACATGTTTAATGATTTGAAGGATAACTATTTCTCTAAATTTGATGATCCGTCAAAAGCAAGAAGTGCTATAGAATCAGGATCTCAAGCTATTGAAAATAAAAACTGGCAAAGATTGGCTGAGATTAATGGAGATCTCATCAGCTTGTTGCCTAGTTCCGAACAAAAAGTTGGAAAACCCAAAATAGGATTCAACTGAAATATTAATGATAGCGGGAGTGTAAATAATTTTGTATAAATGTATGAAAAGGATAGCAATTAACAGCCAAAATAACTTTTAGTCCTTGAAATCTAGGTTTTAGCTTATAAAAACCCTCTTTTAAGCTCAAAAACGCATAAATAATGACCGGGAATGACGAAGGAATGCTCATTCCGTGGCGTGTAATTCTCATTCCTTTGCATTTAATGTTCATTCCGTTGCAAGTAATTCTCATTCTATGCGGTGTAATGCTTATTCCATGGTAAGTAATTCTCATTCCGTGATAAGAAATGCTCATTACTTGCCGGCTATTGAGAATTAGTTAAGAATTATTTCCCATTACTTTGTTTGTCAAAAACATTTTACAAGATATAATAATTGTTAATTCTATTTTAAGAAACCAAAAATCATAATAAAAGAAATAGTAATGACTAAAAATTGAATTGACAATAATATAGGTTTTTAATAATTAGCATCCATCTTCTATTCCATTTCTGTCCGGACAGTTATAAATAATTTAATAACTTAAGGAAGGGAGGAGAGATGCCTACCGAAGATTCAAAAACCTATAACGACCTAAAAGGAAAGATGGAAAATCTTTCCGACGGCGTTAAAAAACATTCAGCGGATGAAAAATTTCCAGCAAACATTTCCGCTTCAGACATTGATGCGAAGATTTCACTACTCGCTCAGAAGAGGAAAGCGTTTGAGGAAGCAACAAATCTCGCGCGTCAAAGATCGGAAGAGTATAGTACCGTAGTTGATGAATGCGAAGAGCTCTTTTCAAAAATCTCTACACAGCTTTACGGCTTCTACGGAAAACAGAATCTTGTTACAGAAGATTACGGACTTAAGATGTATCAGAAACCGACCGGACGTAAAGCGGCTCAGAAAAATCCGGCGTAGAACAATCTTCTGAACTATTCTTAATCTTTGTTGAGTCCTATTTCCAAGTATTGCCTGCCTGTCGGTAAAAGCTTTAAAAAGTCTCCCTCCTTAGTAAGGAGGGAGATTTAGAGGGTGGTCAATTACTTCTGTCTTTTTATAAATTTTTCTATCTCTTTAACAACCCTATCTCTATCGAAAAGAACATCGCCGTTCTTGAAGCGCAAAACTTTAATCCCCAGAGATTGAAGATACTTTGTGCGTTCAAGATCATATGCCATTTGTTCTTCTTCGTAGTGGTGTTCACCGTCTAACTCTATTGCTAGTCTTTCTTCTGTACAATAAAAATCGAGTATATAATTTCCCACGCTATGCTGACGTCGGAATTTTCGATCAGCTAACTGTTTTCCTTTCAGCTCATACCATAAATATTTTTCTGCATCAGTTTTGTTGTTGCGGAGTTCACGGCGTTTTTTGTTTAGAGACTTTTTGTTGTAAAGCTGTCCCATTATTTTTTCCCATTCTTTTTGACCACCCCCTTTATTCCCCCTCCTTAGTAAGGAGGGGGACATATAACACGAATGACTTAATATATTAAATATTCTGATTGCTGTCGAGGATCATTCTGCAGCGTAAGTTTTAAGAGAAACAATCTAAGAGTTAGGATTAATTGGTTAAGTAAATCTAATAGCTAAACGCTGTCGGCTTCTATTAACCGTGGATACTGTTCCTTCTTGTAGATGCATTGCGGCATTCATCCGAACAGCAGTAATCATTTTCAATTTTGCATTTATAGCATGTTAATAAAATCTTGTCGCAGATTTGATTGTGGCAGTTGATGTAATGTGAGGTCGGTGTTCCGCAGAAATAACATTTGCCAATATGTTTTATCTCTTCTTTCATATTCGGTGTTCATCAAAAACAAAAACGGATCCTTCTCAGTACTTATCGGGATGTTTTGTAATATAATTTCAGATTCCGCCGTCAATCTGGTAAACGTCTTTGAATCCTTTCACAACTAAATAGGCAGAAGCTTTCCCGCAACGTATTCCGCCGGTAAAGTAAGTTTCTACGGCTTTATCTTTGAATTGTTCTAAGTTCTCAACTGCTTTCGACCAGTTTCTAAATGTAGCGGTATTAGGGAGAATCGCATTCTTAAATTTTCCGATATTGCTTTCATAATCGTTACGCGCGTCAATGATTACAAAGTCTTTACCGCTTTCATAAAAATGATTCAGCTCTTCAGGTGTCAACCGCTTTCCGGTTTTAGATAGATCTACCTCGCCGGAACCAGCGTTTACTATTTCCGATCTTATCCGCACATGAATTTTTTTGAATACATGTTCGTTATGCTGATCTTCTTTAAACCAAACATCCTTGAAATCACGATAATTTTTAATTTCCAATTTATACTTTTCTATATTTTCTACTGAGCCGGATACTGTTCCGTTTATTCCTTCATTGGCAATCCACACTCTTCCTTTGATATCGTTATCAATGCAAAATTGTAAATGCTCTTTCTGAAACTTTTCCGGATCGGCAAAAGTCATATATTTATAGAAAAGTAAAACAGGTAGTTCATTTCTTTTTCCGGTTATTTTTTTTTGATAGTGTTTTTATAGAAATAAAATTTGAAAAATAGTTTTCAAATTGCGGGAATAAAGAGAACGTAAAAGCGTTTTAATAAGTTTTTAATTCTTACAAATTGAGAATGACAAGCGGTTTAAGAATTCCATTGTTATATTGCAATCAAGTAATTATAAAGATTCTATGAAAGAACCATTAATAAGCGTTGGTATACTTACCTCAAAAGAAATTCGGTTTGATCTCTACGGCGAATTCATTTCGGGATTATCTGAAAAAAAATTCAGCGGAAAGTTTAAAGCAAAATTTGAAGGCGGAAGAATTTCAATTTGTCACGAAAAAAAGGAAATTTTATCGGGACTGGAATTTACATTTGCACCAAATGACTTAGAGACGGAATCTTTTCTTCTCCGGGATGTAGTAATTGGAAAAAATTTCCACTGGGAGAAAAAAGAAAACCAGCGTTTTCGCGGCGCATTAAAGTTAATAATTGAAGAAGAGCAGCTCACAGCGGTAAATCTTTTACCTCTGGAAGAATATTTGATAAGCGTTATCTCTTCAGAGATGAGCGCACAAAGTTCATTTGAACTATTGAAAGCACATGCAATTGTATCGAGGGGCTGGCTTCTTTCTCAACTGGAAAAGAAAAATAAAAAATCGGTAAATGAATCAATTTCTGCCGAAGAAATTTTACGCTGGTACGATAGAGAGGATCACGAGAATTATGATTTATGCGCAGACGACCATTGTCAGCGTTACCAGGGAGTTACCAAAATTATAAGCGACAAAGCCGCCGATGCAGTTACGGAGACGCGCGGACTAGCATTAACATACGAAAACAAAATTTGCGATACGCGTTATTCTAAATGCTGCGGCGGTGTAACGGAATCATTTGAAAATGTCTGGGAGCCAACGCATCACCCTTATTTGTCATCTATTGTTGACTATAAGTTTGAACCGGATAATTCTGACGATGACTTTACAAGAGAAAAATCTGCAGAGCAATGGATTAAAAGCAATCCCAACGCATTCTGTAATACATCCGATAAAAAAATTCTTTCGC